>JASHWB010000135.1 GCA_030044295.1 Candidatus Acidiferrales bacterium | reverse complement strand
GGCTTTCGGCTTGAGCAGATTGCAGGCGTACGCAGCTTCGCGAGGGCCCATGGTGAAGTGATCGCCGATCGGGAGCATGGCGATCTCTGGGGCATAAAGCTCGCGAATGATCGCCATATCGCCGAACACATTCGTGTCGCCGGCGTGGTAGATCTTCAGGCCATTTTCGAACTCAACTACGTATCCGCAGGCTTCGCCGCCGTAGATGAGCTGGTCGCCATCCTGAATGCCGCAGGAATGGTCGGCGTGAACCATGGTCACTTTAATATCACCGATCTTTTGCGTGCCGCCCTTGTTCATCATTGAAGTTTGCTTGGCGCCTTTTTTCTCCAGCCACCCGCACAACTCGGGCATACCAACGACCACAGGATTGTGCTGCTTGATAATCTCGACGGCGTCGCCAATGTGGTCTCCGTGGCCGTGCGTGCACAGAAGAACATCGACGTGCTTCACTTTTTTTTCGGAAGGAGGGCAGGCAGGATTGTTCATGATCCAGGGATCGATAATGACGGTGCGGCCACCCGGCGTTACGATGCGGAAGGTGGCGTGGCCCAGCCAGGTGAGTTGAACTCCTTTGAGATTCATCGTGGCTTTCTCCTCCGATCGCGCGCTCGCGTGGGTGAGTTCTCCGACCGAACCACGTGCTTCATGCGATCGGACTTTAGTTTAATATGAAACGCCATGACAGAACTGAGGGTGTTGATTGACCGCGACGCGATCGCGAAGCGAGTCGCGGAAATGGCCGCGAATATTACACATGACTATGCTGGCCAGCAGGTGATTCTGGTCGGCGTTCTGAAAGGCTCGGCGATTTTCCTGGCTGACCTGGCGCGACAAGTCAAGCTGGATGCAACATTCGACTTTATCGGCGTATCCAGCTACGGCAACCGCCCCAGCCCTTCGCAGGAGTTGAAAAGCGGATGGGATTCAACCGGCGAAGTAAAGCTCACAAAGGATGTCGATCAGTCGATGAAAGATAAAAATGTGATTGTGGTCGAGGACATTCTCGACACCGGCTTGACGCTCAATTATTTACTGCGCGTTTTGCGTCAAAGGAAACCGAGGACGCTACGCGTGGCCGCGCTGCTGGACAAACCTTCGCGAAGGATCAAAAACGTTCGTACGGATTACGTCGGATTCCATATCCCTAATGAGTTCGTGGTTGGCTACGGACTCGATTACGCGGAGCGTTACCGCAACTTGAAAGACGTCTGCATTTTGCAACTGCCGCCGGAAAGCACCTGAATTGCACCATCAATCCTGCCCAGCCGGCTCGTGCGACCCGGGTGCGTCCGGGCCGCCTGTTATAATGGGGCGTCTCGCATCCGCAGAATAGGGGTTCAATGAACGCTTGGTCGCGGCCGCAGAGCGCGGCGCTCCGAGCGCGTGTTCCTGGTGCACCAGAATGGACTCGGCCGAACTCAATTCGACGCTGGAGATGCCCGCCGAGACGCTGGCGGTGCTCGCGGAGATCAGCCACGAGATCAACTCGTCGCTGAATCTGGACGAGGTGCTGGCGCGCTCAGCGCAGCAGATCAAGCGGCTGATTGACTTCGAAATTTTCGCTGTCCTGCTACCTACCGAAAATACGAACGAACTCTACATCCGCTTTGCCATCGGCCACCGTCTGGAGGTGGTGGAAAACTGGCGCATCCCCATCGGAGACGGAATTATCGGCGCGGCGGCGTCGACCGGACAACCAATACGCGTTGGAGACGTGACGCGCGATCCGCGCTATCTGGCCGCGCTCGACGAAGTGCGCTCGGAAATGGCCGTGCCGCTGATCGTTCGCGGGCGCGTGATCGGCGTGATGGACATCGAGAGCCGGCAACTGGACTATTTCACACCGGCGCAGCAATCGATCTTGAGCCTCGTAGCCGGGCGAATCGGAACCGCGATTGAAAATGCGCGCCTCTATGAAAACGCGCAGAAGCAGGCGCAAACGCTGCTGCTGCTCAACGAGATCGGGCGCGAGGCCAGTGCGACGCTGCGCGTGGAGGAAGTGTTAAAACGCGCCGCGGAATTGGCCAAGCGGCTGATCGACTATCAGATTTTCAGCATTTTTCTGCACGACGCTTCCGCGAGCGTCTTCCGGCGCAGCGTTTCGGTGAAATTCGGCCAGCAGGTGCAGGAAAAATCAGTCGTTCCCGAACATGAAGGGATCATCGGGGCGGCCAGCAAGATGCGGCGGCCGATTGCCGTGCCGGATGTTTCGCTCGATCCTCGCTACCGTATGACGAATCCGGAGACGCGCTCCGAGCTCGCGGTACCGATGATTTACAAGGGCCGCGTTGTGGGCGTGATGGACCTGGAAAGTCCGCAACTGAACTATTTCACGCCCGACCACGTGCAGGTACTTACGATTCTGGCGGCGCATCTGGCGGTGTCGATCGAGAATGCAAATCTCTACGAGCAACTGGCGCGCGAGGAGCAGCGCATGGAGCGAGACCTAAGCGCCGCGCGGCGGATTCAAGGAGCGCTTCTGCCGCTGCTCCCAGGGCGCGAGTTCGGGTTGGATATCGCCGCGCGCGTGGTGTCGTCGCGCGAGCTGAGCGGCGACCTCTACGACTTTCTGCGCTACGGGCCTCAGGATTTAGGCATTGCCCTCGGTGACGTGAGCGGTAAGGGGAGCGCGGCGGCGCTTTACGGCGCGGTGGCCGTAGGCACGTTGCGCAGTCTTGGCTCGTCGAAGCCGAGACCGGCGAATATGCTGCGCGCGCTGAATGGGTTTTTGGCAGAGCGGCTGATCGAAGGCCGGTTCATGACGCTTTGCTTCGCCACCTGGAACAAACGCGCCCGTCGCTTGCGAATCGCCAACGCCGGGCAGGAGCAGCCGCTGCTCTATCGCTCCGGGAAATGCGAGAAAATTCCCATCGCCGGGTTTCCGCTGGGCATTTTCGACGAAGTGACCTATGACGAGCGCAGCTATATCTTGCGCGCGGGCGACATCGTGGCGCTGTATTCGGATGGCATCGGCGACGCGCAATCGGCCGCCGGCGATTTTTTCGGCTCCGTGCGCGTGGGCGAGATCGTATGCGCGAACCCGAATTTGTCGGCGGACGGAATCGCGGACAAAATCCTGGAAGCCGCGGACGAATTCTCGGGCGGCAAGCACCCGGTGGACGATCGGACCTTGCTGGTTTTGAAGTGCGAGTGAGCGGCTGCGTGACGCAGCGTGTCGCAATCGGCAGCGGATGCGTACGCCGAGTTAGCGTTCACCCCAGCGGAGTTTGCTGCGGAGAATTTCGAAGTAGGCTTTGTTTGGGCGAACAAGCGTGACGCGCTTCGCGGATTTGGTGATCGTCACGCGGTCCTTGGCCTTCAGCTGAAAACCAGTTTGGCCGTCGAGTGTGACGTAAACAGGTTCCTCTGCGGCCGCGAAATCCAAGTCGATGCGCGCTGAGCCCGGGATGACAATCGGGCGATTCGTGAGCATGTGCGGGCAGATCGGCGTCACGACGAACGCGTCGAGCTCGGGATCAACGATCGGGCCGCCGGCGGCCAGCGAATACGCGGTAGAGCCCGTCGGTGTAGCAACGATCAAGCCGTCCGCGCGGTAGCGCCCTATGTGGTCTTGATTCACGTACACATCAAAGTCGAGCATGCGGGCGAGCGCGCCTTTGTTGGCGACGGCGTCATTCAACGCGCACTTGCGGCCAGAGGACGTGCCGTTGCTGCGCACTTCGGCGTCCAGCATCATGCGCACGCTCGTGTGGCATTTTCCAGAGAGTATCTCTTCGAGTAACGGATACAGCTCGTCCAAAGTCACGCTGGTCAGGAATCCCAAAGCGCCCAAATTGACGGGAAGAATCGGTACGTCGTGCACGGCGATGGCGCGGGCGGCGGACAGAAGCGTGCCGTCGCCGCCGAGGACGATGGCTAGATCGATCTTCGCTCCGAGCGCTGCGCGCGACATCCCCTCTGGGCCGAACCCCAGGCAGCCACGTGTTTCTTCGTCGAAGAGAACATCGATTTGCCGCGCGCTCAGCCACTGAAGCAGCGGAGGGACTACGTCGCAAATGCGTTCCCGGATTGGCTTGGAAATAATTCCTGCGGTGCGAATCATTCGGCAAAATTCTACTCTACAACCGCGGCGGCCAATACATGTTTGTGCGTCGGTGTCGCAATCACGACGATGTGGGAGCGGCCGAGCGCCGCGCGTGAAGGAAAAATTCCTGGTTGCCTTCGGTGCCTGGCAAGTGGCTTGGCTTCACGCCGAGAACTTCGGGGCCAAGTGATTGCGCCGCGGCGACAACACGTTCGATGGCCTTCTGGTGCAGCGCCGGCTCGCGGACGATACCGCCTTTGCCCACGTCGCGTTTTTCAAGCTCGAACTGCGGCTTGACGAGGATCAGTAGATCGGCGCCAGGCGAGGCGATGGGCGCAAGCGCCGGCAAAATTTTCGCGACGGAAATGAAGGACACGTCGACCACAATCAGTGTAGGCCGATCGCCGACATCCTCGACGCGCAGATAGCGGGCATTTCGTTCAACAAGAGTGACGCGCGCATCCTGGCGCAGCTTCCAGTCGAGCTGATCGATTGAGACATCGACGGCGTAAACCTTAGCCGCGCCGTGCTGCAGCAGACAGTCCGTAAAGCCGCCCGTTGAGCTGCCAACGTCCAGGCAGATTTTCCCTTGAGCGCTGACGTGAAAGTCAGCCAGCGCGCCCGCGAGTTTCAGTCCGCCGCGGCTGGCGTAAGGATTCGACTCGCCGATGATTTCGATCCGAGCGCCGCTTGCCACGCGCGTGCCAGCCTTTGAGATCGGCGCTCCATCGACGCGCACCTGGCCTGCCAGCAATATGGCTTGCGCCCGTTCGCGCGAAGGCGTCAGGCCGCGCGCGACGAGCAGCACGTCGATACGTTCCTTTGCCTGATTTTTCCTTGGGGGCGGTGCCTCGCGTGGCGATCTTTTTTGCATGACAAGAATGGGAAATGCTTCGACGCGCCTCTGCGGCGTACGTCAAGATCGGCGCGCGACCAGGAACTGCGCTAACTCGCGCAAGCGATCGGCTCCCGCGCGGTGCGGCTCGAGTTCGCGCAGCGCGCGAGATTCTAAATCGGCGGCGATGGCACGCGATTTTTCCAGGCCGTAGAGCGCCGGGTACGTGGCCTTTTGCTGCTCCTGATCTTTGCCTGCCGTCTTCCCGAGCGCGGCGGACGATTCCTCCACGTCCAGAATGTCGTCAACCACCTGAAAGGCCCAGCCGATCAAATCGCCGAATTTGCGGAGGCGCTCGACGTCCGCATCGGGAGCGCCGCCGGAAATCGCTCCCGCGACTATCGAGCCCCGAATGAGCGCGGCCGTCTTGGACCGGTGAATGTATTCGAGGGTCGAGCCGTCCACCGGCTTTCCGCTGGCCTCCACGTCGGCCACCTGCCCGCCGACCATCCCGTTGATCGTTCCCGCAGCGGCGGCGATTTCGGAGACGACACGGACGCGGCGCGCGGGCTCGATCCGCGCATTTGCCAGCGTTTCGAACGCCAACGTGAGCAATCCATCGCCTGCGAGAATCGCCATGGCTTCGCCGAACACTTTGTGATTGGTGGGCTTGCCGCGGCGAAGATCGTCGTTATCGAGCGCCGGAAGATCATCATGAATCAGCGAGTAGGTATGGATGAATTCCAGCGCGCAGCCAGCCTGAATCGCGCCCTCAAGGTTTTCAGTGAACATACGCGCGGTTTCGAGGCACAGAATCGGGCGAATGCGCTTGCCTCCAGCGAAGACGCTGTAACGCATGGCGCGATGAATCGTTTGCGGCGGCGCGGATTCTCGCGGCAGCAGACGTTCGAGAGCCGCTTCGATTGCCGAATGATCGGCCTGGAAAAACGAGGGCAGTGTCATGCGAGCGGTACGCGCGACACGGAGAAGCAGCGCACACGGCGGGGAGCGCGCGGCCGGCTAGGACGAGGATTCATCTTCAGGGGCGAACGGCTCGACGACGATTTTGCCGTCAGCCTTTTTCAGCAAGATCTCGACGCGGCCCTCGGCCTCTTCGAGCTGCTTCTGGCATTCGCGCGAAAGCTTCACGCCCTCTTCGAAGAGCTTCATCGCCTCATCGAGCGAAAGCTCGGTGCTTTCCAGGCGCTTGACCACCTCTTCGAGCCGCAGCAGCGACTTCTCAAAGTCGCCTTTTTTCTGCGTTTCCGCCGCAGGTTTGTTTGCAGGTGAATTCATTGCTGATTATCTCGGTCGAAACGCATTCTAGCGCATCGTTAAGCTACGTCAATGCCGCAGGCGGCGAGCCGGGGCTCAACTCAACGTGCGTCGCGCCCACGATTGAATCGCTTGATTCTCGCGCAAGTAGCTGGATTCGGGCGGATCGCTGCTTAACTGCGCAACTGCCGGATCACTGCCCCGGTGAACTCATCCGTGCTGGCTTTGCCGCCCACGTCGCGCGTTAAGTGTTTGCCGTCCTTATACACCTTCTGCAGCGCGCGCTCGATATTCAGCGCCGCCTGCGCTTCGTTGATGTGCCGCAGCATCATGATCGCGCTCATCAGCAGGGCGGTGGGATTGGCGATGCCCTTGCCGGCAATGTCCGGAGCCGTGCCATGCACGGCTTCGAAAATCGCGCAACCTTCGCCGATATTTCCGCTGGGCACCACGCCGAGTCCGCCGACAAGCCCGGCGGCCAGGTCGCTCATGATGTCGCCATAGAGGTTCGTCAACAGCAGCATATCGAACTGGCACGGATTCAGGACCATCTGCATGCAGGCGTTGTCGATGATCAGTTCCTTGTATTCGATTTCGGGATACTGCTCGGCCACTTTGCGAATCGACGTGAGAAACAGACCGTCGGACATCTTCATGATGTTGGCTTTGTGGATGGCGTGGATTTTCTTGCGGCCCCATTGGCGCGCGTACTCGAATGCAAAGCGCGCGATGCGCGTGGAAGCCTTCTCCGTGATGATTTTCAAGCTTTCCACCACGCCGGGAACCACGGTGTGTTCCAGACCGGCGTACAGGTCCTCGGTATTCTCGCGGATCAGCACCATATCAACGTCTTGATAGCGCGACGCGACGCCGGCGAGGTTCTCGACTGGGCGCACGTTAGCGTACAAATCGAGCGCCTTGCGCAATTGAACGTTTAGGCTGGGCGGTCCCGTGGCTACGGCCGTCGCCAGGGGCCCTTTCAGCGCTACGCGATTCTTCAGAATGGATTTAATTACCGGGGACTGCATAAAATCGGCGGAGTGGTTTTCGATGTCGCCGCGGGCGTCCGTCACTTCCCAGCAGATGGCAACCCCCGCAGCGTCAATGATCTGCTGTACGGCCTTGGAGACTTCTGTCCCAATCCCGTCGCCGGGAATCAACGTAATGGTGTGAGGCATGTAAGAGCACGATTTTAGCAGGCTACGTGCCTTCGCGCCGCTGTTTAGATCGAAATTGGGCCGGTTTTTTGCATGAAAATCGTCTTAAAATCAACGTGTTGCCGCCGCCGGAAACTATCCGTCCAGGGGTTGCGCGCATCTGTTATAATGGGTTCGATATCCAGGCGCGCGGCGCATGCGTCTGGCGCCGATTTTGGAGGATCCAGAATGGTTCAATTGACTCCCGTGGCTGTCACAAAAGTGAAGGAGATTCTTTCGCAGCAGACGCCCGCCCCGACGGCCCTCCGCGTGGCCGTAGTTGGCGGTGGCTGCTCCGGCTTCAGCTATCGGATGGCGTTCGAGAATCAAGTCAACGAAAACGCCGACAACATCTATGAGTTTGACGGCCTGAAGGTGCTGGTCGATCAGATGAGCGAAATGTATCTCGATGGTGTTTCGATCGACTACATCGAGACGCTCGAAGGTGCCGGGTTTAAGTTTAATAACCCCAACGTGAA
>JASHWB010000134.1 GCA_030044295.1 Candidatus Acidiferrales bacterium | reverse complement strand
TTTTCTGGGGAAACTCCTTCAGGTCTCTGGTGAGCGTCTCAAGCGAGCCGCAGATGGACACCAGCGACGCGACTTTGATCGCCGTTAGCATGCCGTCGCCGGTTGTGGCATCGTCGAGGAACAAAATGTGACCGGATTGCTCGCCTCCGAGATTCGCGCCGATCCGCTGCATTTCCTCGAGCACGTAGCGGTCGCCGACAGCAGCGCGGATCAGCCGGAGACCGGACTTCTCGAGGGCGCGCTCGAGACCAAGATTGGACATGGTCGTACCTACGATTGCGCCGGCCTTGAGCTTTCCAGCGGACTGTAAGTATCGGCCGGTAGCGAGAAGGACTCTGTCGCCATTGACCACGTGCCCCGACGCGTTCGAGAAAATCGCGCGATCCGCGTCGCCGTCAAACGCCACACCGAGCTTGGCGTGCTCTTCGAGCACGCGCTTTTGCATGGTTTCAGGATGCAAAGAGCCGCAGCCGGCGTTGATATTGCGCCCGTCCGGCGAATCGTTGATGGCCAGGACGTCCGCTCCGAGGGAGCGAAACAATTCCGGCGCAAGCTCGCTGGCGGCGCCATTCGCGCAGTCCAGCACGATCCGCATTCGGGCAAAGTTCGCGCCGGGCAAAGCGGCAGCGCGCAATCCCGCCAGGTAGTCCTGATGGAGCGCTTTGTTCCCATCGGGTATTCGAGCTTTGTGAATTTCACCCGCACCGTCCGGCGAGAGGATCACTCGTTCTAGATCTGCCTCGACCGCGTCTGGAAATTTCATTCCAGACGACGCAATCAGCTTGACGCCGTTGTCGTGATACGGATTGTGCGAGGCGGAGATCACCACGCCGGCGGCGAATCCCTCCCGGTGCACGAGCCATGCGACGCCCGGCGTTGGCAGCACACCGGCAGAGACCGGTTCGACCCCGGCGGCAGAGAGCCCAGCCGCAATTTGCAGAGCCATATGCGGGCCCGATTCGCGCGTATCGCGGCCGATCAGAACACGCGCGCTGGGCGCATCCGCCAAATGCCGGCCTACGGCCAGGCCAACGCGGACGAGCGTGGCATCATCCAGCGGATACTCGCCAGGTATGCCGCGAATGCCGTCCGTGCCGAAAAGGTGTTTGCCCATAGATATGCCGGCGGCGCTGCCGCGAATCAAGAATTTTAACACTGCCTGGGCGCTTTACCTTGTCAGCTATTCCCGAAATTTCCAGAGAGTGGCGTATCGACCCCATGCCGCGCGATCGGTATTGCACGGCGGGACACGGCTCCATTCGCTTGCGAACGCATGTGCTATCGTGGAGCGAATGCTCACAACCGAAACTCGGGTGGTTACGCGGTCCGTCAGCGCGCGAATCATCGCCGCAGGAATCGTGATCGCGTTTTGCTACTGGGCTTCGACCGTGCTCGTCACGCTGCTGGCGGCGGTCTTGATGGCCTATTTCCTCGATCCACTGGTCACCTGGCTGGAGCGCATCCGCATTCCCCGAGCGATCGGATCGCTGCTGATCGTGCTACTTACGCTTTCGTTGGTGGCCGCTTTGGGCTGGACGCTGATCGAGCGCGTCGAACAGTTCGGGCGAGACTGGCCGCAATATCGCGCGCCGCTGCGCTCGGCGGTGGAAGCCGTCGATTCTCGGCTGAAGAGCCTGGAAATGCACGTTTCCGAGATTACGCCGCCCACGCAGCACGTGGGGCGCGTGCTGACGATTTCGGAATCGACCCCGCTCCGCGACGCGCTGCTCGGCCGCCTGGGTTCGCTCTATTCATTTTTGTTCGCGGTGACGTTCATACCGTTTCTTGTTTTCTTTATGCTCGCCGCGAAACGTCAAGTATGGCACGCGACCATGGAGCTGTTTCCGGTCGATAAGCGCACGCAGGCAAAGGACACGCTTGCCGACGTGACGCACGTGCTGCGCAGCTACCTGGCCGGAAGCGTCTTAGTCGCACTGCTATTGGTGCTTGCGAGCTGGGGATTTTTCTGGGTGTTGGGGATCGAGTTTCCCTTTCTCGTGGCGCTGGTTTCCGGGCTGTGCAACATGGTCCCGTACATCGGCGCGGTGATGTCGTGGGTTCCTCCGCTGCTTGTGGGCTTAAAGCAATTCCATTCCCCAGGGCCTTTCATCGGCATCTTCGCTATGCTCACGTTTTTCCATATCATTGCGGCCAATCTGCTCGTACCCGCGCTCGTTGGCTGGCGCGTGCGATTAAATGCCGTGGCGCTCACCGTATCGCTGCTCTTTTGGGGCTGGCTGTGGGGGGCTATGGGCCTGATCCTGGCAATTCCCATCACAGCTGTCATCAAGGTGATTTGCGACCACGTGGAAGGATGGCAGCCGGTTGGCCGATGGCTGAGCGCCTAAGCGTGACTCTGGACTTCGCGCAGCTCGGAAACAAAATCAACTAACGACCGCGCAACCTCTGCGTTTTGGAAGAGCCGAATGGCCGCGATTCCCGCCGCACCAACGCGCAGGCATTCCGCCGCATTTTGCCGGTCAACTCCGCCGATCGCGATCACGGGAATCCTTACGGCCTTGTACGCTGCGGCTAGCTTGGCGATTCCCTGCGGCGGGCCGAAGGGCCGTTTTGACGGCGTGTCGAACACGGGACCGAAGATCGCATAATTTGCGCCTGCTGCTTCGGCCGCTCGCACTTCTTCGAGGGTGTGGCACGAAACACCCACTAAGAAGTCCGCGGGCGCGTTGCCGCTGCGGCACCAGCGGATTACCTCTCCGGCCGACAGAGACTCGCGCCCCAAGTGCACGCCAGCAGCGCCCGCGGCGAGCGCTACGTCGAGCCGATCATTGACGATGATCCGCGCCGGAGGCCGTCCCGGAGCGTTATTTTCGGACGCGGCGATCACCGCCGCTTTTGCCAGCGCAAGCAGTTCGCGGGCTGGCAAATCCTTCTCGCGAATTTGCACCCAATCCACGCCAGCGGAAATTGCGTGACTTATAGGCGTTCCGAGACCGGCGATGGGATCGGAAGCCCCGATCGATTTGCGATCCGTTACATAGCAGACGATTGCTGACTTCGCGCCAGCATGCCTCTCAGTTTCGCGTGACAACGGAGGAGGTCCAGTGGCGAATGGCTTCCAGCGATAGCAACACATCCAGTACGCCCAGGCCCGTGACGGCGCCGCGGATGTACGGGCTTCTCACGACCAGACCTAGCGCGGGGTACGTATAAACGAAATAGTTCGTCTCCCACAGCTCGAGCCAAGGCGTCAGAATCAGAGCCAGTCCCAAAGCAAGCCAGAGCAACGCTAGCATGGCAAGCATCGTGCGCCTCATCATCGTCTTGGAATTATGGGAGATTCGCGGCGGGGTGGCAACAAAAGTCCACCTTCGCAAAAAAATGGAATTGGGCGGCAAGGAAAAGCTGTGGCGCTGAATTAGTGCTTTTGGAGCATTGCGATGCGGTCGGCGACGTCGCGGTAATCGATGTTCATGGCGTAAACCTGGCGGAAGTGGTCCAGCGCGGATTCCGATTCGCCGGCCGATTCCAGCGAAATGCCAAGGTCGTATCGGAGGGCCAGCACCGCTTCCTGGTCGAGCCCTGGGGTATTCAACGCGCGCTCGTACCAAAGGGCGGCAATCTTCGGTTCGCCCTTGTCCATGAACGAAAGCGCCAGCATCGCCGCGCAATTCATCGCGTACGCAAAAGGCTTGCCGCGCTGCACTGCTTTCGCCACTTTCTGGAATTCGCCGATGGCTTCGTCCAAGAGGCCCATCTCGCGGTATGCAATTCCGAGGTTATAGTGCGTTTCGAGATCTTCGTCTTCATCGGCCATTTCGCCGAGTTCGCTGCGAAACTCCTGAAAGACTTCGGCAAGCTCGCTCAAACTGCCGGCGGAAGGTTCCGGCGCAGCGCTCGATGCCGCTGGCGCAGCCGCTATTGGAGCAACAGGTTCCACCGGTTTCGCAGCGACAGGGGCGGGTGCCGGTGCCGGCGTGGGCTTTTTCGATGCGGCGGAGGTGGGTTCCTTCCGTGGTACGGCAGCCGGTGGTTGAGCAGCGGTTTTGGAGGCCGCCGGTCCGGGCGCGGGTGCTTTAGGAACACCCATATCCTCAAGCTCGGCGTTCAGCTCACTCAGGAAGTCGTCCGCTGTCTTGGCCGCGGCCGGGTGGCCGTTGTCCTTCACAGGTGGCGCGGGGGTCAACTCCAGTTCGATTTCGGCGGCGGCGCTGGGCGCGTCCTCTGTCAGCGCAGAATCCTCTTCGGCCGGTTCGAGGACCAGTTCGATGGGCGATTCCTCCAGTTTCTCGTCGCTGCCCATCTCGACTTCCTCTGGCTCGGGAGCGGGTTCCGGCAGCGCTTCGGGGGGCTCCGCGGCAACCGGCTCGGGAATGCTTGGAATCTGCGGTTCTGGGACGGCCTGCTCTGGCGGCGGTTCAGCTGCTTTGGGAGGTTCCGCGACTTCCTGCACCATGGCTTCCCACTCGTCGGATAGATCGACCTCTTCCGTGGGCAGCGCCATCGGCTGGACAGGAGCAGCCTGCACGGGTGCAGCGGCAGGCGGTACCAGAATGTCCGCGCTCGCTTTTTCGGCGACCGCAGCATCTTCCTCAGGAACAATCGGTATTTCGAATTCCGCAGGCGCCGGCGGAGCTGAGTGCTGTGCGGCCGAAACAACAGCTTCGGCGGGGCGGCTTTCCGGCGCGGTAGTCTTGTCGCTGCTCGCAGGCGGGGCGTCCGCAGCGGGTGCGCTGCTTGCAAGAATCTGGGATTCTGCTGGAGCCGCGGACGATCCGTCCTTTCCCACACCAGCGACTTTTTCGTATCGCTGTCGAAGCTCGGTGAACCGCTCCGCATTGGCCGCGTCGCCGCGATCAACGTAAATCTGTTCGAGTTGCGCGGCCACTTCGGCAGTGCGCGCGTGATTTCCTGCGCCCAAGTAGAAATCGAGCAGGCGCTCAAGCGTGGGAGCGTGCCGGGGCGCTTTCTCGAGCACGCTTTCCAGGAGCAGAGTCGCCTTCTGCGTCAGGCCGTAGCTGGAAAACAGGTCGACATCGGTAAGAGCCTGCGCCACGTACTGCTGTGTTTCCTCATCGAGTGATTCTTCGCCGATGCCTGGGGAAGTAAGAGCTTCGCTCTCAGTCGCCGGCTCTTTGGGAACATCGAATATCGAGGCCAACTGCTCGTCCGATGGGGTAGCGGCCGGCGACGCGATCGGCGGCGGGGGTTCTTCGACTACCGGCACCGGCACATTGCCGCTCGCGCGATCGCGCAATTGTTGGAGTTTCGCTTGAAGCCGCTCGTCGCCCTTGTTTTTCTCGATCAGCTCCTGCAGCGCTTCTTCGGCTCGGGAATAATCGCCCTTGGCGCTATATACGTCCACCAGTTGCGTCAGCGCGGAATTCAGTTGGAAGGGATCGCTGGTGTGGCGGCTGAAGTCCGCTAGCATTTCGAGTGTTTCGAGATTGCCGGGAATTTTTTGCGTGATGGCAACGAGCGACTTCAGAAATTTGTCTTGTTCGCCCGCCTCCACGGAGGGCTCGCGGAGTTCGCGCAGCAAGGGCAGCGTCTCAGCCGCCTTGCCATTCTCGATCTGAAAATCCGCCACCTTCTGGAGCAGAGCGCAGTGGCTGCTCCCGCGAAGCAACTGATTGCGCGCGCGGTCCGCAGCTTGTTCAAAGCGTCCGGCAGCCAACCCCCAATCCACAAGCAGCTCGGTCACTTCTCCGCCTGTGTCCGCTTCGGGATGTTTTGCAAGGGTGACGATCGCTTTGTCATCGTGCTTTGAGAGATGGAAAATCTTCGCTTGCAACAGGAGCATCGATGGATTTTCCGGCTCGAGTTCGATGGCCCGTGCGATCAGCTTCTGCGCCTCGTCTGTCTCGTCTCGCTCGAAGAGGCGCTGCGCATAATTGAAATAGGTGTGCGCCGCTTCCTTCTTCTGGCCCATCACGTTGTAGAGTTCCGCCAGGCGCATCTGCACGCGTGGGTTGTCGGGCTCAACTTCGAGCAGACGGTTCAGCACTTCCACGGCCTTCGACGCTTTGTTCGCTTTAAGGTGCGCTTCCGCGATTTGCAGGAAGAGCGGCCGCGCCTCGCTAAGCACGCCCTGCTGCACGTACAGGTCCGCCAACCGCTCCAGAGGCGCAAGTTCGTTCGGCGCCAACTTGGCGATTTTCTTGTAGATGGCAATGGCTTTGCTGTTGAACCCGTTGTTCAGGTACACATCCGCGAGCCGCTCGAAATACTCGATGGCCTGCGGCATGTCCCCCTGGCGGGCGAAGAGATCGCCCACTGTCATCAGCGTGGCTTGGTCTTTGGGATCGTGCTTCAGGATCTGCTGGTATTCGGAGATGGCCTGGGCGGGCTTGCCCTGATTGAGGAACTTTAGCGCGTTCTCCAGCGCCTTATTTTTGTTAAAGGCCATCGAAGGTCCCGCGTCCCCGCCGGGCCGGTTCGGAGGGGCTTACGTCCGCACCCCGGCCGCGACTCAAGTTGAAAGCGTAGCACGCGCCAAAAAGAGGGGTCTATGAAGGGGCGCAACCATGGTGACGAAGGGGATAACAGCCAGCCCGCGTCCCCTTAGGCCCCGGCCTGCAGCGTTTGTGTCCACCACAGTCTGTGCTCGGAGCAGCGGTGGGCGCCCCAGCTCCAGTCACTCGTCGGCTAGGTCACCAGGATAGGGATCTGGCGAAGCGGCGAATTGCCTGCGTGAACAGCTCAGGCTGGTCGATATTAGAAATGTGAAGAGCCTTGGGAATGATTTTCAGCCGGCCTTGCCGCGAGATCCTCAGAAATCGCCTTTCGTGTATGCGGAATCCGAGGTCCATCGCGCCGTTCAGCAACAGAACCGGGCCCGGATACGCTGCCAGTCTGGGCCCAAACGCGCGGCTCATAACGTCTCGAACCGCCGCTGCCCCGCCGCGCATGAAAAAACCGGGAGCAATCAGCGGTTCAGCCCGTTTTTTGCCATATATGACTAGGAATAGTGCGCGACTTAACTGGTTCAACCACCGTTCCGGAAGGTGGGCCATGGCCCAGGACAAAGCCTTGTAAGGTAGGTTATACCACCCGCGCGGCTCCACGGAAGCGCTGGCTATCACAAGCGCGGCTGCCTTACCCGGGAAACGCGCTCCAAACTCGATAGCCACATAACCACCGAGGGAGAGCCCGACAATGAGAGCGGGGCCATTCGCCGCTTGGTCCACGACCTGCGCTACGTGCTCGACAGCTTTTTCTAGCCGGAAGGGCTCGTTGCATAGAGATCCGTGGCCCGGTAGATCGAGAGCGATCGATCGAAATTCTGTCGCCAGAGCTTCGATTTGTGGCTGCCACATTCGGCGTGTCACCCGCATGCCATGCAGAAATACAATGGGGTGACCGTTCTCGGCGCCAGAGACGTCGTAACTCCGCGGCGCCGTCATGGGGCCCGACGTTTCAGGACGTGGGAAGCTAGACGGCTTTGGCGCCATTCTTGGCCTACTCGGTGCACAGACAGTAATCGACCGAGATGCGGCTGCTTTACGCTAACCGCGACGTCTGGACGGCGTTTCGTTGGTCAGCTAGAGCTTCACTTCGCTGATTTGGATCGTCGGCTGGACGTTGGTGTAGTTGGGCACGTCGGCCATGATTGCTTCGGCGTGGGGCGCAAATTCCGATTGAAATGTCTCGATCGAATCGCACATCAGGTGGCCGATGGCGATGAAGGGCGCCGCAGTGCCAGGCGAACCGCCAGCGACACCCTGCTCCGCTGCCACACCTTTCAGGGCCGCGCCGAGCTTTTTCTGGACCATGGGCAGGTGATTACGGACGTAGTAGTTCATGTCGAATTTCGCGCCCGCGCTATTGGGGTAAAACACGCTGATTTTGACCATTGCGTTTCTCCTTGAATCTTCCGGATGCTGCCTATACCCCAAGCGGAAGGGGAGTCTGCTCAGCGCCCGTGGCCCAGCAGCGCGATTCCCGTACGGGGGCGTACGAAAACCGGTGCAGCGGCGTGGGTCCGAACCGGCGCAGCGCCTCCAGATGATCCGGCGTGCTGTAGCCCTTGTTTTGAGCCAGGCCGTACTGCGGGTAGAGCAGGTCGAACTCCGTCATGCGCCGGTCGCGCTCCACCTTCGCCAAAATCGAGGCCGCAGCAATCGAGACCGATCGTGCGTCGCCATGAATCAGTGACTTCTGCTCGATGGGCAAATCGAGCTCGATGGCGTCGAGCAACAGGAAATCCG
>JASHWB010000133.1 GCA_030044295.1 Candidatus Acidiferrales bacterium | reverse complement strand
CCGTGGCCTCATTCAGCTTGCCACCCGCTTCAATGCGTAGCTCGTTCACTCCAGGATGATTCGTGCCGGCCCGCGCCTCAGGCGCAATCAGGCCTGAAGCGCTGGCGATCAGCGCTACTGTCCCTTTCGCCGTACGCAAATATGCAGGCGCAGCTGCCTGGGCCATATTCATTCCAACTCCGGCGTGAACGATCTTCCGCCGGTCAGTCTCCCGAAGCGTATTCTGAATGCCTGTCAACCTCAGATCGAACGCATGGTTTCCGGCAAGAGACAAGAGATTGAAGCCCATGGCGGTCAGCGCGTCGAGCGCCGCAGGCGGAGTGAGAAATCCCAATCCTTCGTGACTTGTTTGTCCCGGCTCGGCCACGATGCATTCGAAATTCGTGAACGCCACGTCGCCTTTCAACAGCTTCCGAATCACCGGCATTTCCGCCGGATCAGTCTTACGCACGTCCGACCGGATCATCGACTGGCCCGCTAAAGTAATTGTGATCGGCTGCGACTGAGCCATCGCTGCGCACGGGATCGTGAGACTGGCCAAGCAGGCGATTGCGGCCGCAGCCGCAAATCGCAGCGGCGCCGCCAGCAGCAGGTTGGTCGAGGATTTTCTTGCCATCGTGATGTTCGTCATTTCTCGTCCGGTCGAACGTTTGCGCTAGTTCTGCATCTTTTCCACGACGTCCAGTTGCGCGGCCCAGGGGTCGGGTCCGCCTTTCGGCCCATCATGCGTGGTGAAATCCATCAGCCCATCGCCGCGTGCCGTGTACTGCGGCCAGTTCGGCAGATTATCCGGGACTCCCGATGCGGCGTTGTTGCCCGTCGAGGTACTGAAGCCGCGCCTATTCGGATCGCCGGTTTTCGCGAAATTCACCCAGTACGCGTTCACCTGCTCGGACATCTTGAAGTCCGCGGGTGTGAGACCTTTACCAAGATTGCCCCAGCTCGATTGATTCAGAGTTTCGAACACATATGGAATTTCGGAGGAATGCGGCGCTCCGGAAAGCCTGGCCCGTAATGGCGTGGCCACATACGAAAACCGGTACACGTATGACGCCTGCCCGCACGCCGCCACGCGCTGCGCGACGAAGCGCGCCGGCTCGATCATCATTTCTATCATGCCGAGGTGCCGCGCCAGCGCCGCGAATGTCTCGGACGAATCCGAATCGAACGCGCGCCGCGCCGCTGCCTCGTCCGTGCCAAAGGGCGCAAAGAGCGCATCGACCGTTTTCGCGGAGCTCGAGCCAATATCCGCGCTGTTCCCGCCGACCATGACGGATACCGGATTTTGTCCGCAGTCCTTGTATACATCTTCTGGCGCGCGCCGCAGAATCGCGCCGTCCAAAATGAGCCCGGCGAAAGTGTCCGATTGCCGCGACATGCTGCCTATGTTGATCCGGCTGACGATTTTCTCGGCCGGCAGTTGGCGCAATTCGGCGAGGGCCTTTTCGTCCGTTCCATCGACGCCCATCGCGCGCGCGAAATTGATTCCCCTTTGGATTGCGGAAGGAGTGCTATTTGGTCCCGGCTCATTCAGAGGGACGGGTGCGAATTGCTTGCTGCGCGACGCCGATTCGATGATGGCGCGCGAGAACAGGCCTTTCGCGGCAGGGGACGTGACCAGCACGTTCACCGATCTGGCGCCGGCGGATTCCCCGAAGACCGTTACTTCGCGCGGATCGCCGCCGAACGCCGCGATATTCCGCTGGACCCACTGCAGCGCAGCGATCTGGTCCATCAGTGCGTAATTGCCGACCGGGCCGCCGTGCAATACAAGCGCCGGAAACGCAAAAAAACCGAAGCGTCCCAGCCGGTAATTAAAGCTGACGAACACAACGCCTTTATCCGCGAGGCGCGAGCCGTCGTACGCCGCGGGCGAGCTGCCGCCGTTCACCATTCCCCCGCCGTAAACCCACACCATTACGGGCAGCGATTTTCCGCTGTGCTTTCGCGGCGCCCACACGTTCAGGTAGAGGCAATCCTCGCTGGGAGTGGTGCGGAGCGGCGCGGCATCACTCCGGAACGGAAGCTGCATGCAGTCGGGAGCGAAATCAATGGCCGCACGCACGCCGTTCCACGGCTTCACCGGCTGCGGGGAACGCCAGCGCAAATTTCCAACCGGGGGCGCTGCGTACGGAATGCCCTTGAAAATTTCCAGCGCAGCCGAAGTTACGCCGCGCACCTTGCCGGAAGCGGTTTTCGCGATCGCCGATGATTGGCCGGAGTTCGCCGCGCCGATCGTGGAAACCCCCGCGGCAGACAGGAAAATTAAAACAGCAAGAAAAGTAATTCTTCGCATCGGGGGCGTTTTGGCCGGTTGCGAGCCTACAACGCTACCGATTCGAAAATCAACGCTAATGCTCTGCAGGACTTGCCGCGATATGGTAGCGTGGAAACAGAGGATCACCAGGAGCGTGGATGGGCCAAGTAAGCCAACACGATAAGGCGAAACGATTCCGGGCGCTGCACCGGCTGCCCGCCACGGCGAGCGCGCCGGTCACGGCCGCACCACCAGGAGCCTTTGTCATTCCGAATCCTTGGGATGCAGGCAGCGCGCGCATCCTCGCTGGCCTCGGTTTCGAAGCACTGGCCACCACCAGCTCTGGCTTCGCCATGTCGCTCGGCCGCGTCGACGGCTCGATCACGCGCGACGAAGCGCTGGCTCACGCGCGCGTTATTGTGGGCGCGACCGACTTGCCTGTCGCCGCTGATCTGGAGAATTGTTTTGGCGACGATCCGGCGATTGTTGCCGAAACGATTGGTTTGGCTGCGGCAACCGGCCTCGTGGGCGGCTCCGTAGAGGACTTCACAGGCGATTCGCGAAATCAGATTTACGATTTTGCGCTCGCTGTCGAGCGCGTGACTGCGGCTGCGGAAGCGGCCCGCTCGCTGGCATTTCCATTCACGCTGACCGCGCGCGCTGAGAATTTCCTCCACGGTCGTCCCAACCTTGATGACACCATTCGCCGCCTCCAGGCCTTCGCGGAAGCGGGCGCGGACGTGCTCTTCGCCCCCGCCCTGCCGAATCTGGACGCGATCCGCCAAGCCTGCGCCGCCGTCGCGCCGCGTCCGGTGAATGTGCTCGCGGGCATGAAGGGGCTTTCGTTTTCGGCCGCTGAGTTAACGGCTGCGGGCGTGCGCCGCATCAGCCTGGGCGGCTCGCTGGCGCGGTATGCGTATGGCAGCTTCCTTGCCGCGGCACGCGACGCCATCTCCAGCGGGACGTTCGCTTATGTGGATCGCGTGCTGCCGCGAACCGAGCTCGATAGCTTTATGGCTGGCACCGGCGAAGCGCCCAAATCAGAGAAGAAGAAGCCGGCAGGGATGGCATAAACCGAAATGTTTGAAACGCTCACCGATAAATTGCAGCGCGCATTCAAGAATCTGCGCGGCCAGGGCAAGCTCAGCGAAGAGCATTTGGACGCCGGGCTCGCGGAAATTCGCGAGGCGCTGCTCGACGGCGACGTCAACCTGCAGGTCATCGACGAATTCATCACTCACGTGCGCGAAAAAGCGCTGGGCTCGGAAGTTTTGCTGCAACTATCGCCCGAGCAGCAGATCGTAAAGATCGTTCGAGACGAGTTGGCCGATCTGCTCGGCCGCGAAGCGCGCCCGGAATTTGCCTCTCGGCCGCCGTCGGTTTGGCTGATCGTCGGATTGCAAGGCTCCGGCAAAACCACCAGCACGGGGAAGCTCGGAAAGTGGCTGGCGGAACATGGCCATCGCCCGCTCGTCGTTTCCACCGACGTGTACCGTCCCGCCGCCCGCGAACAGCTGGCACAAGTCGCCAAAGCCACCGGCACCCCGATCTGGCCCGGAGCCGGCACAGACAAGCCGCTCGATATTGTGCGCGGAGCAACCCGCGAAGCGAAGCTTTCCGCTTGCGACGTGATTCTGGTTGATACCGCCGGCCGCCTGCACATCGACGACGAACTTATGAGCGAGCTCTCCATGCTCAAACGCGAACTAGCGCCGGCTGAAATTCTGTTTGTCGCGGACGCCATGATCGGTCAGGATGCCGTGCGCTCCGCCGGAGAATTCCACAAGCGCCTCGGCGTCACCGGCGTGATCCTGACTAAAATGGATGGCGACGCCCGCGGCGGCGCGGCGCTTTCGATCCGCAAAGTCACCGGCGCGCCGGTCAAGTTCGTCGGCGTGGGCGAAAAGTACGATGCGCTCGAGCCGTTTCTGCCGGACCGCATCGTCGGCCGCATTCTCGGCATGGGCGACGTGCTCGGCCTGATTGAGCGCGCGCAGAAAACCGTCGATGAGAAAAAGGCGCGCGAGCTGGAGCGCAAGCTCCGGCAGAACGATTTTACGCTCGCGGATTTCCGCGATCAGTTGCAGCAGATTCGCAAGATGGGTTCGATCGAGCAGCTCATGGGCATGCTGCCCAAAGTCGGCCCGTTCGCGAAGATTCCCAAGGACGCGCAGATCGACGAAAAACAGCTGCGCCAGACCGAAGCGATCATCAATTCGATGACCGTCTCGGAGCGCGACGACGACAGCATCATCAACGGCAAGCGCCGCAGGCGCATCGCCGCAGGCAGCGGCACCTCCGTGCAGGAAGTGAACCAGGTGCTGAAGCAGTACGCTGGTATGCGGCGAATGATGAAGCAGTACGGCAGCATGGCCAAAATGAAAATGCGCGGCCTCGGCAAACTCGCCGGGATCAAGTAATGGCTACGCGCCAAGAGCTGCAGGATCTCGCACAACTGAGATTGCGCGAGGCGGAAGCCTTGTTCCAGGTTGGCCTTTACGATGGCTGTGTCTATCTCTGCGGCTACGTCGTAGAATTAGCTTTGAAGGCTTGTATATGTGCCACGCTGGCCATAGACACGTATCCCGATGAGTCTTTTTTCTGGAGTCACAGCTTCGACAAGTTGAAGCTGTTGGCCGGTTTGCAAAGGCAGATTACTCTCGCTCAGCCTGAGTTATTTCAGAATTGGTCGATAGCTACTGAATGGAAGCCGGAGTGGAGGTATCAGCCTGCCGGAAAATACGTTAGGGCTGATGCGGAGAGAGTTATCGACGCCATCAAATCCAATCCCGATGGTGTCTTGCGATTTCTTTCAGGACGGTGGTAGGTGGTCTACATCGATACATTGAGGCCTGACGTACAGCGAGCCGTCCAGAAATTGCTAACCGATCATGGGCGGCCGGTGCTTGCCATGTTGTACAGGCAAAATGACGAAACAGGCTGGAACTTTATCGTTTCGGCCTCCTGGACGGATCGGATGGGCAGGGCCGCCTCGATTGGCGTCGTCACACGCGCTTTGAGCGAGCAGTTGGGTTTCGAAAGTAAACAACTCATCTCCCGAGTTACGGTTCTCCCGACTAACGATCCATTCGTACGGGAGATTACTTCGATCTATCAGGTCGCGTCGCCTGGAGCCGAGCAGTTCATCACGAACACATCCGCGGCGGGAATTCCAATCGGAATCGGTTACATTCTGTTTTCCCAAGCTCCGTAGCAATGCCTATAGTAATGAATAACGTGCTCGGGCAGATCCGCATGACGGCTGCGAGCGGCGGAGACCGCGCTATCCGCGCCGGGCGATTGGCGGAGATGATCCGCAAGCTCGGCGAATACCGCTGGGTGGGCGTTTACGACGTGGATGAAGAGAACGTCTCGATCATCGGCTGGAACGGTCCCGGCGCGCCAGAGCATCCCACGTTCCCAATCACAAAAGGACTTACCGGCGCAGCGATCGGCCAAAAAAGGGCGGTCATTGTCGGGGACGTGCGCAACGACCCGCGCTATCTGACTGCGTTTGAGACGACGCTTTCGGAAATGATCGTGCCGGTGCTTGCTCCGGGCGGCGGACGCGTGATTGGCACGGTGGATGTGGAAAGCGAGCGCGCAAACGCGTTCGGCGCGTCCGATCAGCAGATGATCGAGCAGTGCGCGCAAGCGTCGCTTCCGCTGTGGCTGATCCGGTGACGGCTGCGCCGCGAAGACTCAATCGAGCTTGCCGGGACGCTCATTCCAAGCCACGTCCCAGTAGCGTCCGAATTTCCGACCGACCTCGGTGAACACACCGACGCGTTTGAAGCTGAAGCGGTCGTGCAGCGCGGCGCTCACTGGATTTGGCAGCGTATACCCCGCGACATAGCGATGAATGTCTTCGTCGCGCAGCGCTGCGAACAGGGCCGCGTAGAGCCTTGAACCGATGCCCTTCCCAATAGCCTCCTGCGCGCAATAGATCGACATTTCAACCGTCGTCTCGTATGCGGCTTTCGGCCGGAACCGCGTGGTGCAAGCGTATCCGGCAACGACTCCGTTGTTTTCCGCGACGAAAATCCGGTATCGCCCCGAGGCGGCGAACTGGCTGAACCAGGTTTCGCGCCTTTCGATCGTGTATGGCTCCACGTCAAACGTGATGGGTGTGTGGATCACATAATAGTTGTAGATTTCCGTCAGCTGTGGAACATCCGCGTCAGCAGCGGGGCGGATTATAAGGGAGCTCACTCAACCACTCCGGTTCGCATAATAGCCTGATTTCGCAAGAAATAGCGATTGGTGCAACTCGCGGCGTCCGCTATAATGATTGTGCTGCCTGGAGTACCGAGGAGGAATTTGGAGTGTTAACGATTCGTCTTGCACGGATTGGAAAGAAGAAGCGTCCATTCTATCGCGTGGTGGTCACGGAGAAGACGCGTCCGCGCAATGGCCGTTTTGTCGAAATCGTGGGGACCTACGATCCGCTAAAGAAGCCTGCCGCCGTTCAACTCGACAATGCTCGCGTCGATTACTGGATTGGCAAAGGCGCCCAGCCCAGCGATACCGTCCGAAGCTTTCTGCGCAACCGTAAGCCAGCTTGAGGCGTCGTACCTCTTAGCTCATGTGCATAGCTCCGGTTCACGCGCGAGCGATTTTTTCTCCCGAGCACAAGCTACGGAGGCAGCACGATGAGGGAACTAGTGGAGGCTATTGCTAAAGCACTCGTAGATCATCCCGATCAGGTGCAGGTGAAGTCGGTGGACGGCGAACAGGTGACCGTTTTGGAGTTGCGGGTTCATCCGGAGGATCTGGGAAAAGTCATAGGACGCCAGGGGCGCACGGCGAAGTCGATCCGGACGCTGTTGGGCGCCGCCGGGATGAAGCTGAAGAAGCGCTTTACACTTGAAATTCTCGAGTAGCGCGCCTACAGACGAAGTGCCTAGCCCGGGGCGCGTCACTCTGGCGCGCGTCTTGCGTTCCCACGGACGGCGAGGCGAAGTTGCAGCAGAAATCCTCACCGACTTTCCGGACCATCTCACGCGACTGAGCGCTGCTTACCTGTGCGACGGCACGGCCGAGCCACGGTGGGTCGGCGTCCGTGGTTGCTGGCTCAGCCAAAGCCGGGGCGGGCAGGCCATCTTCCATTTCGAGGGATCGGACTCGATTTCCGATGCCGAGAAGCTCGTCGGATTGGAAGTGCAGGTTCCAATCGGCGATCGCATTCCCCTTTCCAACGGTAGCTATTACGTGACGGATCTCATCGGCTGCGAAGTTCGCGACGGCGACGGTGGTGAGCTCGGCTGTGTGCGCGATGTCCAATTCACCGGAGAAGGCACGCCGGGCACGCCGCTACTGGTGATCGACGCGCCCGAAGGCGAACTGCTCGTTCCGCTGGCGCTGGAAATTTGCAGGCGGATTGATCTGAATTTGCGGCGCATCGACGTGAGCCTTCCCGAAGGTCTCAGCGGATTGAACCGCTAGAGCGCGTTTCCCTCCCGCGATAAAATAGTTCCATGCGGTTCGACATCCTCACCATATTCCCGGAGTTCTTTTCGGGTCCGCTCGATCATGGAATCGTGCGCCGGGCGCGCGAATCAAAGCTGATCGAAACGCATGTCCACGACCTGCGCTCGTTCACGAGCGACCGCCATCGTACAGTGGACGACCGTCCGTTCGGCGGCGGTGCTGGAATGGTCTTGAAGCCGGAACCGATTTTCGACGCGGTGGAATCGCTGCTGGGGAACGATGGCGAGCGCCTTCCGGGAACCGCCGTCGTCCTGCTGTCCGCTGCCGGCAAACTATTTCGGCAGGAGACCGCGCAGAGATTCGCGAAGCTAGAAAGAATGGTGCTGATCTGCGGCCGCTACGAAGGCGTGGACGAGCGCGTCGCCGAGCATTTGGTGACGGACGAGCTTTCCATCGGAGATTTTGTGCTGTCGGGCGGCGAATTGCCGGCGGGAACAATTCTAGATGTGGTCACGCGGCTGATTCCCGGCGC
>JASHWB010000132.1 GCA_030044295.1 Candidatus Acidiferrales bacterium | reverse complement strand
GAAGGCGAATCCCAAACCCGTGGTTCCGCCGATTGTCGTTACCGGCGAGCACGGCGCGCTTGCGAACGTCGCCGTGTACATCGAATCCGGACTCGGCCGCTACAAGTATGACGCGGCGACAGCGCCCGTGGTGCTGAACCAGAAGGGCTGCATGTACGAGCCGCGCGTGCTGGCGCTGCAGGTGGGCCAGCCGCTCGAAGTGCACAATGAGGATCCGACCGTGCACAACATCAACGTGCGCGCACGAGATAATCACTCCTGGAACCGTTCGGAGGAGCCGGGCGAGCCGCCGTTCACCGAGACTTTTGCTCATCCCGAGCTGGACGTTCCGGTGAGCTGCAACGTGCATCCATGGATGCGCGCCTATCTTTTCATCTTCGATGATCCGTATTACGACGTGACGACCAAGGCCGGTGACTTTGAGCTGAAAGGCTTACCGCCAGGAACGTACACGATCGAGGCGCGGCACGAATTTTACGGCGCGCAGGACCAAACCGTCACGCTCGGGCCAAAAGAGACAAAGAAAGTGGAGTTCGTCTTCAAGGCTCCGCCCGGGCAGTAAGCACCCTACGTTTCGCGTCCGCTTTTCCTCGAACTTCGCGAACGCAGCGGCAAAAAACTTTCCACAGTCCACGCCGCTCGCCGATATTTTTGCACTCGCTTTTCGCGGCGCTTCCGATGTAGCCTCGTGCGCGTCGTCCGCGGCGAATACTGCGTTCCGGAGGTAGGGATGGTGAATGTCCGCACGAAGCTGTTCGCGTTGTACTTCAGCATTGCGTTGATGGCTGTGGCTTTTGGCACTGGCGCCCTCCGCTCCGCGAATGCGGCCCAGCGCGGCGATTCGCCCCAGCTCACCAAGGACGAAGCGCTCAAGCTCATGAATGAATTCCAAAGGGCAACGGTAGCCGCCGATGCGACTGCCCTTGATAAGCTGATGGCCGACGATTGCACGTTCATCCACGGCAACGGCCTAGTGCAGAGCAAGGCGGTATTCACGGGGATGCTCTCGAGCGGGCGGATGAAGGTCACATCGTGGGACATGAAGTCGCCCAACGTGATTCTTTTCGATGGAGGCGCAATCGTTACGGGAGAATCGGAGTGGGACATGCTGCCGCCTGGCGGCTCCGCGAACGCCAATCCGATGGTACTGCATCTGCGTGTTTCGCAGATTTGGGCTCATACCGCGATAGGCTGGCAGCTGATTCTCGATCAGGACACCTCGATCGCGCAGCCCGGGGGGATGCGCCCCGCCGGGAGTCACGCGGCTCCCTCCGGTGCGCCCAAGCCCTGATCATCGCTTCTGTGACGAAGTGATTCTCGCGATGCGAGCGCCTTCGTTGGAACTATCTTGCAGCCGGGAACCGGCGATGAGGATGTCCACCAGTCGCCGAGCGCTCTGCTGCCAATCCGGGCTGGACGCGACGTTTGCTACGCCAACCAAGGCGCACAGAAGATCAACGGGGGCTAGGTCTTTTCGAATATCGCCGCTCTTAATAGCGCGGCTCACGAGCGCATGGATGGCTTCGTGGATCTGTGCGTAGGAGGCTTCGACCACCTTTGAATGGCCTCCGACCAACGTGTTCAATGCGGGAGCAATAAGCAGTTTCGTCGCGACGTAGTCGACGAACAATAGCATCCACGCGCGCAACGCCTCGATCGGAGGCATCTCCGCGGCGAACTTCCGTTCGGCCGCCGCCAGCTTTTCCACCTCGATCCGATAAACCGCCTCGAGAAGAGCGTGCCGCGTGGGGAAGTGGCGATACAGAGTGCCCGGGCCGACGCCAGCCCGCTTAGCAATGTCGTCGAGACTGGCGTTCGCGCCGGAGCGCGTGAACACCTCTTTAGCGACTTCCAAAATGCGCTTGCGATTGCGCTGCGCGTCCGCACGCGGTTTTCGATCGGGGATCGCTTTTGAAGATTGTTTAGCCATAACGAAAAAGTTTGCAACCGGAGACAGTCTCCGTGAATCTACCTATTCGGAGACACTCTCCATTTTAGCTGAAGCGGTCGACGGACGGGAGGAAAAGAGATCATGGAAGAACACACAAGGCTCGGTGGCACATTCACACTTCCCGGCACCTCGATCAGCCTTTATCGGTTGGGCTACGGCGCGATGCGCCTTACCGGCCCTGAAATATGGGGGCCTCCGCGGGATGTTGGCGCAGCGATCGCCGTTCTGCGAGAGGCGGTTGCCGCCGGCGTAAACCATATCGACACCAGCGACTACTATGGCCCGCATGTAACGAATCAAATCATCAAGAAGGCTCTTCATCCGTATCCGACCGGGCTGGTGATTGTAACCAAATTGGGCGCGCGCCGCGGCGAAGACAAATCCTGGATTCCGGCTCTTTCGCGCCAGGGGCTGATCGACGGCGTCCATGACAACCTTCGAAATCTTGGGTTAGACGCGCTGGACGTCGTCAACCTACGGGTCGGTGGGTTTGCAGAGCCGTCGGAGGGATCGATAGAAGAACCGCTGACGGCACTGGCCGAACTCAAGCGCCAAGGGCTGGTTCGCCACATTGGCCTTAGCAACATCACTCCACGGCAATTCCAGGAGGGTCAGAGAATCACGGAGATCGTGTGCGTCCAAAACTTCTACAACGTGGTGCATCGCAGCGACGACGCTTTCGTCGATGCCCTCGCAAAGCAAGGCATCGCTTACGTCCCGTTCTTCCCGCTAGGAGGATTCACGCCGCTACAGTCTTCCGAGCTCGATCGCGTAGCGGCGTCCATCAAAGCAACTCCGATGCAAGTGGCGCTCGCCTGGCTTTTGCAGCGATCTCCTAACATTTTGACCATCCCCGGCACGTCTTCACTCAACCACCTCCGAGAGAATCTCGGCGCTGCGGCATTGGAACTGCCGCTGGACGCAATCACCACTTTGAACACAATTGCGCGAAGTGCTCAGGCTGCAGGGCAGTCCACGCATTAATTCGTATTCCGAAAATAGGAAGTGAAGGAGGGACTTATGAAGATTTTTGTGACAGGAGCAACAGGTTTTGTCGGCTCTGCCGTTGTGAACGAATTGATCGGGGCCGGGTATCAAGTGCTTGGACTTGCCCGGTCGGACGCAGGTGCGAAATCTCTTGTCGCCGCCGGCGCGCAGGTGCATCGAGGCGACCTGCAGGATCTGGACGGTCTGCGCAACGCAGCGGCCAGTTCGGACGGAGTGATTCACCTCGGATTCATTCACGATTTTTCTAAGTACGAGGAAAACTGCGAGATAGACCGGCGCGCGATTGAGGCGCTCGGCTCCGCGCTGGCTGGCTCCAACCGGCCGCTGATCGTGACCTCGGGCACTGGCATGGTGGCCTCGACGCCAGGACGGCCCGCGACGGAAGACGATCCTCTATATACCGGACCGGGTGCAGTCCCGCGCGTGGCGTCGGAGTTCGCAGTCGCTGCCATGGCGGAACGCGGCGTGCGCGCATCCATCGTGCGGCTTCCGCAGGTCCACGACCCGGAGAAACAAGGACTCGTCACATACGCGATTGCTATCGCTCGCGAGAAGGGTGTGTCCGCGTATGTGGGCGATGGGCTTAGCCGTTGGCCGGCGGTACCCCGGCTCGATACTGCGCACCTTTACAGACTCGTGCTTGAGAAAGGCACCGCGGGGGCGAAATATCACGCCGTTGCCGAAGAGGGCGTGCCGATGCGAGAGATCGCTCAGGCAGTCGGCCGTCGTCTGAACGTTCCGGTCGTCAGCAAATCCGCCGAGGAGGCGATGCAGCACTTTGGCTGGCTCGGGGCGTTCATAGCGATGGACAATGTAGCGTCGAGCGAGCGAACTCGCAAACTGCTGGGATGGCAGCCGACAGGGCCGGGCCTTATCGCCGATATCGACCGAATACCCAATGTGGCGGAACACGCAGTAGCTTCGTGAGATACGGCTTGGCGCGACACCGCGCACGGCAAGGCCACCTTCGCTAAGCTGAAAGGGAAAGGAGCGCCTATGCACGACAAGCCAGTCGCGCTGGTCACTGGGGCCAACAAGGGAATCGGTCTTCAGATCGCGAAGGACCTTGCCGCTCATGGCCTCACCGTGCTCGTTGGGTCGCGCGACCTGGAACGTGGCAAGACAGCCGCGGCAAGCGTGGGACCGGATGCGCGCGCCATCCAGCTCGACGTCACGAATCAAGCCTCCATCGCCGCCGCGGCAGAACGCATCCGGAATGAGTTCGGTTATCTCGACGTACTGGTGAACAACGCAGGTATATCTCATGTGGATAAGCCGGGCTGGACGCTCGAAGAGGCCGCGAGATCGGGCCGCGCAAGCGTCGCGTCTCTCGCCGAAGTGCACGCGGTGTTCGAGACGAACGTGTTCGGCGTTATCGCCGTGACACAAGCGATGCTGCCGCTCCTTCGTCAAGCGCCAGCGGCACGCATCGTGAACGTATCGAGCGGCGCTGGTTCGCTGACGCTGAACGCCGATCCGAACCGTCCGCACCGCGAGCTGTTTGGCCCGGGCTACGGCGCGTCGAAGACCGCTCTCAACGCAGTCACGCTGGCTTTCGCCATCGAACTCGAGTCGACACCCATCAAGGTCAATGCTGCGTGCCCGGGTTTCACCGCGACGGACCTGAACAATTTTCAGGGTACGCGCACGGTTCAACAGGCCGCGCGAGAACCGGTACGCCTGGCGCTGCTTGGCCCCGACGGGCCGACCGGCACGCTATCGGACGAAAATGGCCCAGTCCCGTGGTAATGGCCGTCGATCGGTCTGAATTTCCCGCTTGACAACTTCAGCCGCAGGGTGTGAAT
>JASHWB010000131.1 GCA_030044295.1 Candidatus Acidiferrales bacterium | reverse complement strand
TTTCTATCGCGGCGGAAAGTACGACTATCAAAAATTGCTCGCCGCCCGCCAGCCTGGTTTTGAAGATGCGATTACTCCTCCCGAAAAGCAGAAGCGCTTCGATGCATGCCAGCGCGCCCTCGACAAGCTCGCCGCCAACTTCGCGGAGGCGCGGCCCGATGCAGTGGTGATCGTCGGAAACGATCAGCGGGAGCTCTTCAGCGAGGAGAATACGCCCGCGATGCTCGTCTACGCCGGCGAAAAGATCGAAAACATTCCCGAGAGCGAAGAAGTGAAAGCCAAATGGCCCCCGGGAATCGCTATCGCCGAAATCGGACACTGCCCTCCCGGCGGCGCCGAGTACCGAGGCTCGCCCGATCTCGCGAAGCATCTGGTGACCGCGCTGATCGACTTGGAATTCGACGTCTCCGAATCCTCGCGCTTGCCCCAAGTGAACGGCCACGCGCACGGCATCCCACACGCCTTCGGCTTTCTTTATCGTCGCATCATGGTCGATAGCCCTCCGCCGAGCGTGCCTTTTTTTCTGAACGCTGGCATTCCGGATAACAAGCCGAAGATCGCCCGCTGCCTGAAATTCGGTCCTGCGCTGATGAAGGCCATCGAAAGCTGGAAGGAGGACGCCAAAGTTGCAGTATTCTGCTCGGGCGGCCTTACACACTTCGTTATCGACGAAGAGCTCGACCGGCGCGTCATTAAAGGCATGCAGGAGCGGGACGAAAAAGCGCTCGCGGCGATTCCCGAAAGCCTTCTACTCGGCAACACGTGCGAAATTCGGAACTGGCTGCCGGTATCCAGCGGGATGAATTCCCTGGGCAAGAAAATGACGCTCGTCGATTACGTTCCGTGTTATCGAACGGAGGCCGGTACCGGCAACGCCATGGGATTCGTTTGCTGGAAATGATCCGCGAGAGCGCGCAATGACACCAAACTCGAGCTCCGATCTTGTGGCGCGCCTCAACCGGCTCGATTCGTGCGCCGTATCCGACGCGCTCGATAAGCTTGGCCTCAGAGGTGCCGTCACTGGAATCGTTGCGCTCACGTGCGCGCGCCGCATCGCCGGGAAAGTCCTGACGATTCGCTTGGGCGTGGGGGAATCACCGCCCGGCACGCCTCGCCACATCGGCACCACTGCGATCGAATCGGCGCAACCTGGCGATGTCATCGTCGTCGAGCAGCGCAGCGGATTGAATGCCGCGGCTTGGGGCGGGATTCTCTCGCGGGGAGCAAAAATTCGCGGTATTGCCGGAACGATCGCCGAAGGTCCGGTGCGCGACGTGGATGAGGCGCGCGAAGTCAATTACCCGGTGTTTGGCCGCAGCGCCACGCCGTCAACTGCGCGCGGCCGAATCGTCGAACTGGCGAATAACGAGCCAATCATGGTCGGCGACGTAGAGGTGAACGCGGGCGACTACGCTATCGCCGATTCCAGCGGCGTGGTTTTCGTCGCGTCCGAACAAATCGGCCGCGTGTTGCCGGCGGCCGAAGACATCGCCGCGCGGGAAGCGGCCATGGCCCAGGCATTGCTCGATGGCGAGCCAATCACCAAACTGATGGGCGCAAATTACGAGAACATGCTGCGCCGCTAAAAGCCGCGAACAAGGACGACTCCATTTGCCAGATCGAGACTCCGCCGTCGAACGCGCCAGTAACCTCGACACATCCAACATCAGCGACGCCCTAGATCGCCTCGGCATTGCGGGCCAGTGCCTCGGCATCAAGCCGCGCGATCCGCGTTTCCGCTTGGCCGGTCGCGCGTTCACGTTGCTCTATGGCCCGGCCGGCAAGCCCGCGGGGACAGTCGGCGAATTCATCGACGACATTCCACCAGGCCGCGTGATTACCATCGACAACGGCGGCCGCGAAAACGCCACCGTTTGGGGGGACATTCTCACCGAAGTCGCGCATCTACGCGGAATCGCCGGCACGGTAATCGACGGCTCTTGCCGAGACACCGCGCTCTGTCTGGAACTCGGGTATCCCGTCTTCAGCCGCAGCTATTCGATGCGCACCGGCAAAGATCGCGTTCAACTTGAGGGCACGGATGTAATCGTCAATATCGGAGATGCGCGCGTCGCGCCCGGTGACATTCTGCGCGGCGATGCCGACGGAGTGGTGGTTATTCCGCGCCAGCATGAACTTGAAGTTCTGCAGGCCGCCGAGGAAGTCTTCGCCAAGGAAGAAGCCATCCGCAAGGCGGTGCGCGCCGGCAAGCGGCTCGATGAAGCGCGCAAGGAACTCGGGTATCATCACCTGCAGACGAAGCGTTGATCTGTCCTGCGCTTTGCCCTAGCGCCGAATGCCCGTGCAATCTCGTCCGCAATTGCCTGCGCACCGGATTCTAATCGGCCCGGCTGGTTGGTCGTATCCCGATTGGAACGGAATCCTCTATCCCGAGCGCCGCCCTCGCGGGTTTCACGAAGCCGCTTACCTCGCGCAGTTCTTTGACACCATCGAGATCAATACGTCGTTCTACAGTCCTTTGCGCCCCGATTTTGCGGCTCAGTGGATCGAGCGTGTTTCCGGGAACCCGCGCTTCCGCTTTACCGCAAAAATGTGGCAGCGCTTCACGCACGAAACGGGCGCAACGGCCGAGGACGAAAAGTCCGTTCGGGCGGATTCGATGTGCTGTACGGAGCGCGGCGACTCGGAGCGGTGCTGCTGCAGTATCCGTTTTGGTTCCACAACACGGCTGAAAATCTGCGACGCCTGAAGCAAACGCTCGACGCTTTCGGGGATTATCCCCTGGTGATCGAAGTACGCCATTCCTCCTGGGTTGTGCCTGAATTCTTTCACTCCCTTCACGAGCATCGCGCCGGCTTCTGCAATGTTGACCAGCCACTCATCGGCCGCTCGGTGAAGCCAGGCGAGCAGGTCACTTCGGCCATCGGCTACGTTCGGCTCCATGGACACCGCTACGACACCTGGTTCAGCGACGATGCCGATCTGCCGAGCTACGAACGCTACAACTATCTTTATTCAGAGCAGGAGCTCGATCCTTGGGTGAAGAGAATCCGGCACGTCGCCGAGGTGGCCGAAACGACCTTCGTGGTGGCCAACAATCACTTCGAAGCTAAAGGCGTGGTTAATGCGTCGCAACTCATCCAGATGCTGAGCGGCGAAAGGTGAAAATGCCGGAGACGCTGCGGCATCACTATCCGCAACTCCTACGCAGCCTGCGGGCACACTTCCGCGCAGTGTTGGCACGCTCCTCGATTTCGTTGTCTCGGAATGACTACTTCTTGAAGAGATTCTCGAAGGCTTGCCGCGCGTCGCTGGGCCGGGAGGAAGAAACGCTTGCCGGAGCGGCCGGCGGCTTCACAGCCGCGTACGTAACCGGCGAGGTGTCCTTTTCAACCGTCATGCGAAGCTCGAAAAACGAGCAGTTGTTCTTCGCGTCTTTTTTGGTGATGCGCTCCGGAATCGGCTGCGTGCATTCGAATTGCTTCCCGGTGTCGAAATGCACGCATTGCTTGCAGCAGTGCATCTCCGAGTGGCAGCGCGGGCATTGCCCACTTGGATCGAAGCCAGGCGCAAGAACCGCGCCGCAATTCGAGCAGCGTGCACGCATCACGGTGCCGACCATTCGGGGTGTCCGCGGCCCCAGCAAATCCTGCTTCGGGCGCGGTGGCTGCTCGCTCGGGCGTTCCGTCCGGTTTCGCTTCTTCTCTTCGGAGTCCCGGTCGTGGTACCCCTTTTGTCTGTACTTCCGATCCATGGATACCTCCTACGAATCGTTGCTGTTTATGTCCTGATACACGTTCCACTTGCTGGCTCGCCGCCGCGCTGTTTCCGCTGCTCGGCCGCCAATCTTGTCCGCGTCTGATTGCGCTCGTTCAGGGCCTGGAGGACGCTGCTCGATCGGCCCAGTGTCTCGAAAGTCCTTCGAATGGCAAATCCGGTTGCAAAAACTTTTGCGGGCGTCCCAGTCCGGCCAGCGCGGCTTCCGCCGCCATATAGCCGCTGCGCACCGCGCCTTCCATCGTGGCGGGCCAGCCAGTGCGCGTCCAATCGCCGGCTAGGTAAAGGTTTTCCACGCCGATATCCTGCGCGGGCCGCCACCGGTCTACTCCCGGCTCAGGAGAGAACGTCGCGTGAACTTCCTTGATCACTGTGGCTTTCTCAATCTTAGCGTCGCGCGTGGTCGGCAGCACATCCTGCAGTTCCCGGCGGCACAGGTCGATAATTTCTTGTCTGGATCGGGATAACAAATCATACGAGGCACTGATCACCAATTGCAAGTACTGCGTGCGGCGGCCTTCTCTTAGTTGGGATGCGGCGCCGCCCCCGTTTGATTCAACTCCAGTCAACATTGTCTTGTTAAAGACCCACTGCGTGGTGTGATCCAATAACGTCAGGAAAGGTTCGGTCATTACCTGACGGTCAAACCAGAAATGTACCCCCGTAATCGGCGTCGTGCGCATTTGCCGCAGTCCATCCAGTGGTCCGCCATCGCCGCGCAGCTCTTTCGGCGCCATGCCGAGCAACTGCTCGTGAGGCACCGCAACAACACAAAAGTCCGCAAGCGCCTCCGAGCCATCCTCCATCACAGCGCACGCAAACCGGCCATCGCAAATCCGAATGTCGCGCACTCCCGCGCGCAATTTCACGTCCCCGCCCCGCCGCGCGATTGCCTTGCGGCAGCCCTCGTATAGATCCGCCAGCGGAACCAACGGTATTCCCACACGATAGCCGCCGCGGCTGCCGAGAAACGCTTTCCAGAAAACGTCAATTCCGTAATGTGCGTCCGTGCGGTCAAGCTCCTCATCCAGGGCGCTAACCAGCACCACGCGCCAGAACCGCTCGATCGCGCCCGTCGTCTGCTTCATCCGGCGCAACCATTCGAGCATGGATATGCCCGTGGTATCTGCGGGCGATCCGCCTGCCCAGGCAATCGCCAGCAGCGCTTTCGCAATGGCACGCTTATCCGTGAGCGACAGCGCGCCCAAAAACAGGAACGACGGCGCCATGTGCAACGGAGGCGGCAGCGCCGAAGCTTGAATCGTGGACCGCCGGCCCTGCCGGTCCACGAAATACAACCGGTCGTAAAAACGAATCTTCGAGTCCGCTCCGGCGCGCCGATAGAAGTCCGCTAGGTTTGTGCAACAGCCCAGCGTCACGTGCTGGCAATTATCGACTTCGCTGCCGTCCGGGAGCGTGTAAGACGTGGCGCGCCCGCCCAGGTGAGGACGCTTTTCGAACAAGCGGACCTGGAGGCCCGCGTCAGCTAGCGCGACGGCGGACGAAAGGCCCGCCAGTCCGCCGCCGATCACCAGAACGCTTTGCGAGGGCATCCTTTTTCCACCAATTGCTCATTCCCGCCGTCACCAGGTACTGCAGTTTTTCGGCGCTCGATAGGGAAATACGCCCGGAGAACACGTCGAAGCCGCGTTCCTCGATGCGCACCAGCAAAGTGCTGTAGGTGCGGATCAGCGCCCAGAGTGTCGCCCGGCTATCGGAATCCACCTGATGCACCAGCGGCGCGCCTTCCTGATACAACCGCCACGCACGGTCGGCCTCGAATTCGAGCAGGTTGCGCAGTTGCGGCGTCATCGGACCGCGCAAGTGTTCGTCGCGCAGGCCGAACTTCGCCAGATCCTCTTGCGGCAAATAGACACGGCTCATCTCGTAATCGCTGTGCACATCGCGGATGATATTGGTCATCTGGAAGGCCAGGCCCAGCCGCTCGGCAAGATCGGGCGCATGCGGATCGCGAAAGCCGAAAACGTGCAAACAGGTGAGCCCAACCGTTCCCGCGACCCGATAGCAATACTCCGAAAGCCGGTCGAACGTGGCATAGCGCGCGATCGTCAGGTCCATTTCTGCGCCAAGAATTAAATCGTGGAAGTAGCGCGCGGGAATGTTAAATCGCGCCATCGTGTCCGCCAGTGCAGACAGAATCGCGTGGCCTTCCGTTCGTCCCGCGCAAGCTTCGTCCAGCCAGCCACGCCAGCGCGCCAGTCCGCGCCGCTTCGATTCCAAGTCGCCCGGCTCGTCTGAGACGTTATCCACCAGCCGCATGAACGCGTACAGCGCGCACAGCGCGTTGCGCTTTTCGCGCCGCAGCCCGTAAAACGCCAGATAAAAGCTACTGTGCGCCGCCCGCGCGATCCGGCTGCATTCCACATACGAATCGGCAACCGAACGCGAATCGGCAATTTTGAGCGTGGAAGTCAGTGGCAAAGGCTGCTCAGCCACTCGCGCAGGTTCGCTCGTCCCGTCGCCTTTCCACGAACGCATTTTCGAAATCAGCGCGCCGGCTACCAGCCGCAACTTTGTTGCCTTGGAAAGCGCCGGGCGCTGCTGCAGAGTGTTGTATCCGGATTTCTCGATTGCGTCGAGGATTGCCATCCCGCCGCGGCTGAAAAGCTCGATATCGATGCGCAACTTGGCGTCTACCATCCGCGCCAGCGGCAATCCTGCCACAAAAAGTCCGCGCGCTCGTGCGATCAGCTCCTTCATTAACTCCGCGTAGCGATCATCAAACTGTCGTTCGACGATTTCGCGCTCGCTAAGCCCGTGCTTCGCCAGCGCCTCGATAGGAATGTAAATGCGGCCTTTTTCCAAGTCGCGCGAAACGTCCTGCCAGAAGTTCGCCAGTTGCAGGGCCGTGCAGGTGTAATCCGAAAGCCGTTGGCGCTCTTCGTCGCCGTACCCACATACGTACAGCACGAGCCGGCCCACAGGATTCGCGGAATAGACGCAGTAATCCTGCACGTCCTCCCACGTGGCGTAACGCGAAACGGTCTGGTCCTGCCGGAACGCGCGCAATAGGTTCTCGAAGGGCTGAACGGGAATTCCCTTCCCGCGAATCGTCTCGCCGAGCGCGATCAGCACCGGGTGCCGCGGCGCGCGACCGGGCTCGTAAATCAGCCGCAGCTCTTGTTCCCAGGCGTCGAGCAATTCGAGAGCGCGGCTGTGGTCCGGAACCTCGTCGCCCAGATCGTCCGACCAGCGGCAGTACGCGTAGACGTTGTAAAAATGCTGGTGTAGCTCGCGCGGCAGCAGCCAGGACACCACGTTGAAATTCTCGTAATGATGCGTCGCTAGCCAGCGCGTATAGCGCTGGGCCTCGTCCGCGCTGCAACCTTCGCGCGGCAGATTCCTAGCGATCTCAAGTTCAGGAGTTGGCAGCATTATCGAGCTGGGGACAACGTTTCATCCTGTATGATCGCGAAACTCGGCGTTCGCTCAGGGAATGATCGCCGTCTTCAGTTCGCCGTTACGATTCTTCATGTGCTGGAAGACGGAAGGCAGCTCCGCCAGCGGCGCTTCGCCTGTGACGAAATCGGCAGCGCGCACCTCGCCGCGCGTGATCGCATCTAGCGCCTCGCGAATGAAGCGCGGAGTGTGATGGAAGCTCGATTTGATCGTCACCTCGGAATAGTGCAAGACCGTGGGATCGATCTTCACCTCCGAGCCGCGCGGGCAGCCACCGAAAAGTTGCACGGCGCCGCCCTTGCGCACCATCGCCAGCGCCCATTGCCAGGTCTCGGCGCGGCCAACCGCTTCGATCACCGCATCAGCGCCGCGTCCTCCCGCCGTCAATTTGCGAACGCGACCGACGGGATTTTCGATCTCGGCCACGTCGAATGTAGCGACCGCTCCGAGCCGCTCGGCCGCTCGCATCTGGCTAGATCGCTTTCCCACGGCGATCACGCGTGCACCACGCACCGAAAGCATGCGAACGAATCCGAGTCCAATCGGCCCGCACCCGATCACCACAACCGTGTCGCCCGCACGAATGTTCGTCTCATGAATCCCGCGCAGTACGCACGCCAGCGGCTCAACCAACGCCGCGTCTACGAACGACACTTTATCGGGAATCTCCAGCATATTGCGGCGGACGATGCGGCCGGGAACGCGAATGTATTCGGCGTACGCGCCGTTGTTGAAAAGCAAATCCTCGCAAAGGTTCGGTTGACCTTTCCTGCAGTAGAAACACGCTTCGCAAGGCGCAGAATTCGCCGGAACCACGCGCATTCCCTTGCGGGCACTGCGCACCGCACTTCCGACTTCCTCGATCACACCCGCAAGCTCGTGGCCGAACAGCGCCGGCGGCGTAATCATGCGCTCGTGGAAGCCTTGCTTCCAGACTTTCAAGTCCGTGCCGCAAGTAAGCGCCACATGCACGCGCACAAGCACATCGTCTTCACCGAGCTTGGGTATATCGACGCGCTCGATCTTTACGTCTTCGCGGCCGTACAGAACTGCCGCAGTCATGCTTCGCGGCGTCCGGCTGTGCGCAATGCCAGAGTCCGCCGTTGATCCTGCAACGTGTGTGGATGAGTGGCTCATTCGTGAACGATAAGTACCTTTAGCGTATCGCCCTTCGGGTGCGCCGCCAAGGCCAGCGCCTCGGAGATGCGTTCGAGTGGAAACCGGTGCGAGACGGTGTCACGGACGGGCAAGCGGCGCGAAAAAACCAGTGCCGCGGATTCGGCCTGATCGTCAACGGAAGCGCTGTAGCTGCCCAGAATCTCGCGTTCTTCCACGCCAATGGCCGCGGCAGGAAAGCTGAGCTGCAGCACCGGATCATTGTGCGCGAAGAGCAGGACTCGCCCTCCGGGCCGCGAAATCGCCAGCGCTTCCTGCACGAGGGACGGATTCGGAGCCGCCAGAATCACGGCATCGGCGCCGCGGCCATCGGTCCGGCGGCGCATTTCACCGGTCAAATCGGTAGCGCGCGGATCGAACGATTCAACCGCTCCAAATCGCACGCTAGCCGCGCGGCGCAACTCCAGGGGGTCGCTTGTGTAAACCTTCGCGCCTTCAAGCGTGGCGATCATTCCGACCAGCATTCCGATCGGCCCTTGGCCGACCACCAACACCGCTTCTCCCGCGGCTACGCGCGCCTTACGGACAGCTTTCAGCGACGTATTCACCGGCTCGACAAACGTCGCTTCCTCGAAAGAAACATCTCGAGGCAGCGCCATCATTCCGCGCTCGACAATCCAGGGCATCGCCCGCACGTATTGCGCGAACCCTCCGCCACTCGGATCGAATCCAGCCGTCAATCCGGTCTTCTTATATCCGGCGCACTGAGAAAATAGCTTGTGCTGGCAGTAAAAGCAGTTGCCGCACGGAATATGATGAAAGCTGACGACGCGATCGCCGGACTTGAACTTCGTAACGCCCGCGCCCACTTCCACCACCGTGCCGGCAAGCTCGTGCCCCAGGATTTGCGGTGGCTTGACGAATCCATGATGGATTTTCTTGATGTCCGTACCGCAAATGCCGCACGCCGCGACCCGAAACAGCACTTCGCCTGGACCGATTTGCGGGATTGGCACCTCTTCTACGATCACGCGTCCTTCGCCGCGGTACACTCCAGCGCGCATCAGCCTCGGCGTGCCTATGTCTCCGCGTGAATCAATTTGTGCGACGGTGTGCGACATTATTTTTGCGAGTCCCTCGTTTGATCACGGATTGGCGGACACTGCCTTGCCTTCCAAATCGGCACCAGCCGCCGCGAGTTTCTCCACGTATCGGTCGAGAAATTCGGCTAGTTCCGTTGCGGCAGTTTTCGCCGATTGTCCCAGTTTCATCACCGCCGAAATCGATTGCGGATGCTTGGCCACCTGCGCCAGCACCAGCGGCATGCTGATGCGTCCCTCTTGCGTGAAAATCCCCGTCATGTCGAACGGCAGATCCTCGTCCGCCGAATCGCTGATGGAGCGAACGGCGATTGCCGGAACGCCGCGCCTCCGCGCCTCGCTCAAAATCACGTAGCTTTCCATCTCCACCGCGTCGGCGCTCTCACCGAGATACTTTTTCTCCGCCGCTTTGCCGATCACGCATCCGGCTGTATGAAATTTCTCCACGGGCGTCGCGCCGCATTCGCTCGCGAACGACAACAGCGCCTCACTGCTTTGGGCCGTATCGCCCCGCTGCGCGGATTCGATTGATCCGGAGCGCACTTCGCGGGCCGCCAAAACCTGCCCGATGCGATATTGCGGCCGCAGCGCTCCCGCCAGTCCCGACGAAATACAGAAATTGATGCGATCGGGCGTAGCCTGAATCGCCTGTGAAATCGCCGACGCCGCAGGGTTCGGTCCCGCGCCCGTCAAGACCACTTCCACGCGCGCTCCGGAGATTTCGGCGCTGTAGGTCTCAGGGCTTTCAATTTTGAGGCCGGCGACTTCGCCTCCGGCGATCTCCGGCTTGGACCGCGGTTCCGCGCGAAACCCGCGGCGCTCGCGCCACGGTGCGAACTCGTTCTCCAAGGCGAAGGTGACCAGAATTTTCACGGCCGGCTATGCCGCCTCCGCTCGGACGCTGTTTTTCGTAGCCCGTCCGCGCGTGTAGCCATGCTCCTGATACCAACTCACGGCCCGCGCGAGTGCAGCATCCACAGGGCCCGGCGCGTATCCCAGTTCCCTCTCGGCTTTGCCGCATGCGACGAACATGCGATGCCGCGACATTTTCACGCCTTCCACCGGAATGCTCGGATCGCGGCCAACGAGCCGTGAGAACCATTGATCTGCATATCCGGCCGCAAGCGCTACGGCATGCGGCAACCGCACGCGCGGGGCCAGACGTCCGGTAATGGCCGCCAGCGATTCCAGAATCTGTTTCAGCGTCATGTTGCGTGCGCCCAGTAGATAACGTTCGCCGACGCGCCCTCGCTCCGCCGCCAGGAGGTGGCCCGCAGCAACATCTTCGACGGCCACAAGGTTCAGCCCCGTATCCACGTATGCGGGGATCTTGCCGTTCAAAAAATCCACGATGATTTTGCCCGTCGGCGTCGGCTTCCAGTCACCTGGTCCCACTGGCGTAGTCGGGTTGACAATCACCACCGGCAGCCCTGCCAGCGCAGCCTTCTTTGCCTCGGCTTCCGCCAGAAACTTTGACCGTTTGTAATGCCCGATCATCTGATCGACGGTAGCCGCCGCGGATTCGTCCGGCAGCGCATCGTGTGCCCGGCCAGGCTGTGATACGGCGATCGTCGCAACCGTGCTCGTATATACGATGCGGGAAACGCCCTCCGCGGCGGCCGCTTCCAACAGCCTGCGCGTCCCACCGACGTTGCTGTCGTAAATCTCATCGGGATTGCGCGCCCACAGGCGGTAGTCCGCCGCCACGTGAAATACCTGGCGAACGCCCTTCATCGCTCGTCGAATCGAAGCCGCATCGCGCAAATCGCCTTCGGCGCGCTCGGCGGCAAGATCGTCGAGAAATTCGAGCCGGCTGCTGCGCCGCACAAGAATGCGAACGGAATGGCCGGCAGCAACAAGCTGGCGAGCCACGTGGCTACCTACGAAACCGCTAGCGCCGGTAACGAGAGTGATCATGCGATGCGGCGGATGCGCGCCATCGTTCCGGACGCCCCGCCTTGCGCGCGTTTCTTTACGGTAGATTTCGCCATGGCGCGCTACAGGCGGGTTCCGGCGCTCCGTCGAACTTCGTCCGGTCCTACGCGCACGCCCGCAAAACGCGCACGGCCCTTCTTCAAATTATCGTAACGCGCCAGGGCGTATAGCGGGAACGAATTCCGGTATAGGTGGTATTTCAAGTAAAACACACAGGGAAAACCGGTGCCGGTGAAGTCGTCCTCGTCCCAGCTGCCGTCTTCATTTTGGTGCGCGACTAGCCAGTCCGCGGCGCGCGCGGCTGCCGGATCGTCTGGGTTCGCGGCAGCGAGCAGGCCGATCAATCCCCAAGCGGTCTGCGAAGCGGTACTCGGTCCACGACCTTTAAGCGCTTCATCGTAGTAGGAAAGAATCGTTTCGCCGAAGCCGCCGTCTTCGTTTTGTACAGAACGCAACCATTCCACGGCGCGCTGCGACTCCGGCGATGAGCCGAGTCCGGCCGCTTCCAACGCGCGCAGCACTCCGCTGGTGCCGTAGATGTAATTCACGCCCCAGCGCCCATACCACGCGCCCTCGCGTGTCTGTTCGCGGCGCAAAAATGCGCTGGCGTGCTTGATCGCTGGATCGGATGCGGGCCAGCCCATCTGCCCAAAGCACTCCAGGGCGCGCGCGGTCACATCCGATGTCGAGGGATCGAGCATCGCGTTGTGATCGGCAAACGGCACAGTATTCAGGAATTGCCGGTTGTTTTCGTGGTCGAATGCGCCCCAACCACCGTCAGCGTTTTGCATACTGAGGAGCCAAGCCATTCCGCGGCGAATTGCACCGTGCATGCGCTCCGTGTCCGGTTCCGCGACCCGCCACAGAGCCATCAGCACGAACGCCGTGTCGTCTACGTCCGGATACCAGTCGTTCAGGAACTCAAACGCCCATCCGCCTGGCGGCGCTTTGCGATTTTTCACCTGCCAGTCGCCCCGTCCGACGATTTGCTTGTCGACCAGCCAGCGCGCTGCCTTCACCAGAGCGGGATGCGCGGGATCGATGGCGGCCTCTTCCAGCGCGACCATGGCAATCGCGGTGTCCCAAACCGGCGAAATGCAGGGCTGCATCCGCATCCCATCCTGCGAATCGATCTCGTAGCTCTCGAGGTACCGAAGCTCGCGCGCGACCAGCGGATCCGTGGTATCGCTGCCTTCCGCCAGCATCGCGAAAATCGAGTTGGTCATGGCCGGGAAAATAGTGGCTAGCCCTTCGCTCCGCTCCAGGCGTTCCATCATCCAGTTGTGCGCCCGTCCTAGCGCCAAGCGGCGAAAAGGCTTCCA
>JASHWB010000130.1 GCA_030044295.1 Candidatus Acidiferrales bacterium | reverse complement strand
TCACCCGCGTGCTGCCAGGCATGCAGTCGGCGTTTGTGGAGATTGGGCTCGATAGCGACGCGTTCCTGTACGTCTCCGATTTCCTCGAAGGCGTCGAGGAATTCGAGCCCATCGTCACGACGGTCGAAGACAAATCCCAGAAAATGCAGGAGCAGGGCGGGCAGGTGTTTCCGTCGAACGGCGGGAATGCCACGGCCGTGGAACCGCCCGATGTGGAAGCGCTGCCGGGCGAATCGATCGCCGGGCGGACGGAAGCATCTCCGGCAGGCCGACATGCCGAGGGCGAAAGGGAGGAGCCCCAGCCTGGCAATACATGGGCCGCACCTTCAGCGCCAGCCGGGCCGCGCCACGATTCGGGCAGTCACGATCGCGGCCGCTTCGAGGGCCGCCGCCAAGGGCGCGATTTCGGGCACCGTGGCCGAGGAGGGCGCTTTGGCCGTCGCGGGCGCGGAGGCGATCGCCGTTATGGCCGCGAATTGCCGCCTTCGAAGTACGCTTCGCCACACGGTCGCGAACACGCCGATGAATCCGGTCCCGCGGAGCCCTACGTTCCGGTGTTGCTGCCGGGCGAGTCGCTCGCCAGATACAAAGTTCCTGGCACCGTAGCCGCAAATGCGCCTACCGAAGAGATCGCTCCCAATGTTCCTCCAGACGAGCTGCACTCCGAGCTGGAATCGTCCGTGGCGCCAGAGGCCGCTGAAACTCCCGAAGCAAAAGAATCGCCACGGGACGAGTCCGCCGCCTCCGAATCGGGGCTTGAGCTTCGCTTCGGGTCATACGAAAAACCCGCAGACGAGAGGCCTGCGCCATACGAACATCGCGAACGGCCTGAGCGGTTCGGGCGTGGCGAGCGCCCCAACCGGTTCGGGCGGCCCGGGCGCTTCGAGCGCCGAGAACGCCACGAGCGTTACGACCAGCCTTCAGCTTCGTCTTCCAGCCTCGAGCCGCTGCCCGGCGAAAACATCGCAAGATTTCGCACAGCTGCTCCTGGTGCGTCCTCGTCGACGGAATCCGGCCAGGAACCGCACGCCGAATTCGCTGCGCTGGCGCCCGTGGAACACGTGGACGAGCGCGAAGAGGTTCACTCCGGGCACGAGCCGCACGCCGGCGAGGCGCAGGACGAACATCTCGACGAGCATGACCACGAGGAGCAGGCCGGCGATCTAACCCCCGAACAAGCCGCGACTCTGGCCGCGCACGTCGCCGAAGCGCAAAGCGAAGAAGCCGAGCGCGAGCAGATGGATGCGGATATCGCCGCTGCTGGCCTGCCTGCCGGACTGACAGAGGACGTCCACGAAATCGACGCTCACGAAGAAGAACTTCACGAAGGACACGATCCGCGCGCCCGGGGAGAAGAAAGCAGCTTCGAAACCGAAAATGAAGATGACGAAGCTGCCGAGGAAATCGCGGCGGCGCAAGCCGAAATCGAGCACGATCCTGCCGGCCTAGGTGAGTCCTCGCCGGAAATCGAGCATCTCGCAGACGACGAGCCCGAGCACAGCGGCCCCGAGCATCTGGGCGAAGAGGTCGCGCAGCCCGAATCCGAGGGCCAGCCTCTTGCCGCGCGCGTGCGCGACGATTTCCGCCCGCGCATGCAGCATCCGGCGCGCCGCGGACGCGACCGCGATCGTGGCCGCCGCCCACAACATCGTTTCCACGGCCATCACCGGCCGCAGAACCGCCGTCCACAACTGATCTCCGACCTGCTCAAGCAGGGCCAGGAAATCATCGTGCAGATCGCCAAGGAGCCACTGGGCAAGAAGGGCGCGCGCATCACCAGCCATGTAGCCCTGCCCGGCCGTTATCTGGTTTACATGCCGACGCTCGACCACAGCGGCGTCTCGCGCAAAATCGCGTCGGCCGAAGAGCGCTCCCGCCTTCGCCATCTGGTAAACGACGCCAAGGGCACGGCACCGGGTGGATTCATCGTCCGGACCGCTGCGGCATCGGCCGCTCCAGAGGAAGTCCGTGCGGACGTCCAATTCCTCACCCATACGTGGTCCGAGATCAAATCGCGCTCCGAGCAGCGCAAGGCACCTTCCCTGCTCCATCGCGACCTGAATCTGGTGGAACGCATCCTGCGCGACCACATGAACTCCGATTATACGGCCATCTGGGTGGACAACGAAGACGCTTACATGAAGGTGACCGACTTCATCAGCCGCTTTCAGTCGAGCCTAGCGAACCGCGTGAAGCTCTACAGCAAAGAAACGCCCATCTTCGAGGAATTCGGCATCCAGCAGGAAATCGAGAAAGGCCTGCGCCCGAAAGTGTGGCTGAAGTCCGGCGGCTACATCGTCATCAACCACACCGAAGCGCTCGTGGCCATCGACGTCAACACCGGCAAATTCGTCGGCAAAGGTTCCACACGTCTGGAGGACACGATCGTCCGAACCAACCTGGAGGCAGCCAAGGAAATCGTCCGCCAGATGCGGCTGCGCGACCTGGGCGGAATCATCGTGATCGACTTCATCGACATGGAGGACCGCCGCAACCGGGAAAAAGTAATGGCTGCGCTGGAAGACGCGCTCAGGTCCGACCGCGCGCCCTCGAAAATGCTGCGCTTCAACGAGTTCGGCTTGATCGCTATCACCCGCAAGCGCACCAAGCAGGCGCTCGAACGCACGCTCTGCCCACCCTGCCCGTATTGCACCGGATCGGGCATGGTCAAGTCGATTCCCACGCTCTGCTACGAGATACAGACAGAGGCACGCAAGATGGCGCCCGATCTAGACGCCGCCAGCATCACGCTGCGCGTCCATCCGGAAATCGCCAAGGCGCTCAAGACGCGGGAATCGTCGCTGATCGAGGAGCTCGAATCCTGGACCAAAAAGAGCGCCATCATCCAGGCCGATCCGACGCTGCATTGGGAGCAATACGACATTTACTAGTGATCGGTAACTGGTAAGTAGCAAGTGGTGCTGGCGGCCGGTGGTTCGCTCGTGCCACGGCCCGCGATATCTGACCGGCATTTACTAGTGGGCAGTGGCTAGTGGTCAGTGGCTAGAGAATCTGGCGCCCCGGAGCAATCCTCTGGGGCGTTTTTTTTTCGCGCCCGCTGCCCGAATATCGACTTGCGAAAAGCCTCACGCTCTCAAGTCGAGCGGCGCTGCGCCTCGGCAGATGTCTGTCGACTCGGTCGCCTTTTGCACTCTTTCCATCCACCCCGATTGGTGAGACGATACGACTCTAGGTTTCCTCCGGGGACCGGCCCATGGCCTACAGCTTCGATTTCGATCTGGCGAACGGCATCCTTCGCTGCCGGCTTGAGGGGCTCGTCACGGACGAAATACTGAAAGAGTTTTTCCGCTTGGGAGCTGCCTTCGCGGTGCGGAGTCGCCCTGCCGCCGGAATCATCGATCTATCGAAAGTGACATTGTTCGAAGTTTCCGCGAAAGTGCTGCGGGAACTCTCCAAGGTCCCGCCCGTATTGCCCGAACCTGGACTGCGACGGATCGTCATCGCGCCTTCGCCGGATGTTTACGGGATGATGCGCATGTTCGAACTGGAGGGCCAGGAGATCCGGCCCGATATCCACGTGGTGCGGTCGGAGAAACAAGCCTGGGCAATCCTGGGCGTGGAAAACCCGCGCTTCGAACCCCTGAAAATCGAGTAGGACTCGCGCCGCTAGAGGACGCGGGCGCAGCGTGCCGCGCTCCTACGAAAGGCTGAGGGCTCACCTGCTGCGCCCACGCGGAGGAATGCGGCTGATTGGGAGCGGCGTTCTCCGAACGCTCGCGGACTGCCGATTACCAAGCTTGCTGAAGATTCTTCAGTCCTTGCAGATAGTCTTCGGTTTCCAGTCTACTTTCAACGCCGAATTCGGTTAGGATGGTCATCATTTGCCCGAGCGATATCCCGGCCAATTCCGCTGCCCGACCGAGCGACGCCTCGCCCTTCTTATATCTCTCCACGGCTAAGAGAATTCTTCCGCGCGTGACGGTGTCTCGCACAGCCTTGGAAAGATCCGTACCCTCTTCCTTGGCGATCTCATGAAGGAATTCGTAGTTTTCGCGATCCATGCGAACGCTCATCGTCTTGGTCACGACCCTGCCTCCAATCTACGCCTCGCGTCCTGAATAATTGAATCCTTGTACCGCCCGTACTTTACCAGCGCGGTTAGCTTTTCGAGCGCCTCCGGCGATCCGATCAGCCTTTTCTCCCGGAATCTGACGAGGATGCCGACCGCCGTGGTGAACCCGAGCCCCAGGAGCTTGCAGGCGTTGATTCCATTCTTGTCGTCGATACCGACGAGCTGGGCCCGTTCGTTGACGGCTAGGGCGATTGCTTCCGCTTCTCCTTGGCCAAGGCTGAAATCCATTTGCAATTTTTCAACGGCACGCCCGCTCTTGACCGGAATTACCTGGATGCGGGACTCGCGCACTGCCTTTTGAATCATCATCTCGTCCAACGTTCCTTTGGAGCCGCAGCATTCTCTTTCCACTTGGCCGGGGATTGCGACCGAGACGCCGACGTTGACGATAAAAGGATCGAGTAGTTCAGCCTTGGCGATCAAGATCAGCGTGGATGAGTCCATGACGATCATTATGACGAAATATTACAACTGTAATCATAGCATGAAATCGCGGAACGTCACCAGAAACGGGCCAAGAGGGCGGTCCGACTAAGTTCACCCCCTTGAGCCCTGAAAATCGAGTAGGACTCGCGCCGCTAGAGGACGCGGGCACAGCGTGCCGCGCTCCTACGACCGATTGCGGCTTGCTTACATTCCAGAGCAGGCAGGAAATTGCTTTCAATTGAAAGGATTTCGTGCCCTACATTTCGAAACAGTTTTGGCGGCCAAACTGCCCGTTACGGGCCGTGAAATACCGGTATTGGCTTGCAATGGCAGGCACGGGAGGCGAACGATGCGCGATCCTTTACGTCAACGGCAGGCCCGAGCGGCGGGAGCCTATGGAGAGCTGGCGGCCGCCGTGAGGAGGTTGAACGAACTGCTGGACAGCCAGCTTCGGGGATTCGACCTGACGACCGGGCAATTTCAAGTGCTAGAGGCAATCGTGCAGCGCGGCCCGATGAATCAGGCGCAGCTTGGGGCGTGCACGCAGCGAACAGACGGCGACGTCTATCAGGTGCTGCAGCGGCTGGCGAGCCGAGGGCTGGTGGCACGGCGAACGCACGACACGGATAGGCGCAAACGCAACGTCCACCTGACCCCGGAAGGACGCAAGCTGATAACCAAGGTGCTCCCGCTGCGCGAAGGGGTGATCCGCGCGCGGATGAGTGTGCTGACGAAACGGGAGCAGATGAACCTGGCGCGCCTGTGCGGCAAGCTGGCCGAGGGCGATCCGGTGAAGTTCGTGCTGCAACTGGTGAGGGAGGGCGTGGACGGGGAAACGGAGTGAAGCGCACCGCCGGACGCATTGACAACGGCGCAAGAAGTGGCGATGCTTCCGCAGCCGGCTATTGGGAAGAAATTCGTATGGGAGACCGCATATGAAGCGAACGCTGACATCGAGATTCGCAAGCATCGCAGTGGTTTCGCTGGGATTTGCCTTCGCAGTGGTGCTGGCAGTTTGTTCGCAGGCGAAAGCCGCGCACCGCGACGATGTAGCGGGCGCGCCCGGCTATCATCTGCTGAAGACCATTCCGGTTCCCGGCGACACCTTCTGGGACTATCTGAAATTCCAGCCCTCCACGCGGCGGCTCTTCATCACGCACGGCGACGAAGTGCAGGTGCTGAACGTGGACAGCGGAGAAATCGTCGCGACGATGGGAGGAATGCAAGGAATTCACGGCGTGGTGCTGGCGCCGGAGTTCAATCGCGGATTCGTGACCGACGGGCGCGCGGCGAAGGTCTGGATTTTCGATCTTAAGACGCTCAAGGTGATCGGCAGCGCGCCCGCCGATGACGACGCGGATGGCGATGTCTATGACCCAGCGTCAAAGCGCGTCTTCACCATGAACGGCGACTCGAAGACATCCACGGTAATCGACGCGAAGACGGGAAACGTCGTGGGCCACATCGACCTGGGCGGCGGACCGGAATTTCCGGTGGCCGATGGCCATGGGCACGTCTATGCGAATATCGAAACGACCAGCGAAATCATCGAGATCGATTCGCGCGCGATGAAGATCACGCATCGCTGGCCGCTGGCCCCGGGCGAGCATCCGAGCGGGTTGGCGATCGACGCGAAGCACCACATTCTTTTTTCCGGCTGCCGCAACCAGCTGATGGTGATTATGAACGCCGAGAACGGCAAGGTGCTGGCGACGGAGCCGATCGGAGTAGGCGTGGATGCCACGCGCTTCGATCCGGGCACCGATTTGGCGTTTGCGTCGAATGGATTCACGCCGTCGCTCACGGTGGTGCACGAGGACTCGCCCACTACGTTTCACGTGGTCGAAGACGCGAAGACGGAAACCGGCGCGCGCACCATGGCGCTCGATCCTAAAACGCACGACGTATATCTGGTGACCGCGGACATGCAGCGCATCGACCACCCAGCTCCACACACGCGGCCGTTCCGCATGGTTCCCGGCACCTTCCGCGTGCTGATCTACGGCATGAAGTAACGCACCGGGATCGCCGGATCGGTACAATCTTCTATAACCGCAAGCGGACGCAAGCCGCTTCCATTCCGAATGTGCGCGCGTGAAAAACCCGAGAGATCCAAGACGAGCGCGCAGGTGCGCGTGGCCGCGGAAATAGACGCCGCGGCGATTGCAGCCGTGACGAACGCCGCGTTCGCGATCGAAACATTTATCGAGGGTATGCGAACGGACGCGCTGCGCGTGGTGGAAATGATGCGCCAGGGCGTGTTTCTGGTCTGCGCCCAGGCCAGCGAGCAGAGAGGCGACGAGCAGATTGTCGCGTCGGTGTACGTGGAGACGCGCGGCTCGCGCGGGTATTTCGGCATGCTGGCCGTCGATCCGCTGTATCAAGGCAAGGGATTCGGCGCGCGGATGGTGCAAGCGGCGGAGGATTATTGCCGAGAGCTCGGATGCGCGGCGATGGATGTCACGGTGCTGAGCCTGCGGCCGGAGCTGCTGCCGCTTTATCACCGGCTCGGCTACGCGGAGACAGGCAAGGAAGATTTTCGGCCGTCGCGGCCGATGCGCGCAGGAGCGGAATGCTACAGCATCCTGATGTCGAAGGATTTGTGAGCTAGCGCCGCGAGTACGTCCGCTGCGTTGAGCCGACGGTTTAGAGGCTGAAGCGCTGCTCGCGGAAAGGGTCGCCGTACATGTGGTAGCCGTTTTCTTCCCAGTAGCCGGGCGCATCGTGAGCCATGAAATCGAGGCCGCGAACCCATTTGACGCTTTTCCAGGCGTACAGGTGCGGCACCACAAGGCGGACGGGATAGCCGTGCTCGGCAGGAAGTGGCTCGCCATTGTGCTTGAGCGCGAAGAGCGTGGTTGGACGCATCAAGTCGTCGAG
>JASHWB010000129.1 GCA_030044295.1 Candidatus Acidiferrales bacterium | reverse complement strand
GCCGTACTGGCAGCAGATTGCGCTGGTCGTTGGCGTCGCTGTTTCCGCCCTGGCAGTTGGCGGCACGCTGATCCTGATGAACGTGGGCCTAGCGCAGTACAAGCAGGTGCGCATGGCGCTCGACTTGCAACATTTGCCTGAAGGAGTCGAGCTGCAATCAAACAACTACGCCTACAACGGCAAAACGTACGTGCTGGTGAATGCCATCGGCTCAAACGTGATTCCCGACGGCAAATACTTGTACGATCGCGGTACGCAGGAAATCGAAATTCAGTGGGTGCAGGGAATCGGCAGCGAACAGGCGGCCGCGCCCCAGGCGCGCCTGATGGCCACGGTCATCAGCGGCATTTTGAACCGCCGGCTCCCCTGGCGCCTGGTTTTCCTTGGCGTATTTTTGGTAATCGCTATCGAGCTGCTGGGTATTCGGTCGCTGCCGTTTGCCGTCGGGTCATACCTTTCGATCGCAACCACGATGGCCATGTTTGCGGGAGGCGTGGTTCGATGGATGGCCGAGCGCGGAACGGATAAGAAAGACGGCGCCGAAAGCGAAGTCAGCCCGGGCTCGCTTTACGCCAGCGGGCTGATCGCCGCAGGCGGCGTTTTCGGTTTGCTCGCTATCGTCATTAATCTTCTGCAGGACCCGGAGCTCAGCAAACGCGTGCCACATTGGGTGGTCGGACTATTTCATCTGCCCTGGCCCGCGGGCGTTTTCGCGATGGGCGCGCACTTTTTGCCGCGTCTCAGTCAGCGGCCCGAGCTTGGCGTCGCCCTGTTCGTGATACTCGCCATCACGCTGTTCGTTTCCGCACGCAAAAAGCTGAAACAGTCGTAGGCTCCGGGGGTTCGGCGGACCGCTATTTTGCTTCGCGGAGGAAGCGCGCGGATTCTTCGGGCGGCGTGGGATTGATATAGAAACCCGTGCCCCATTCGAATCCCGCAACTTTGGTGAGCTTCGGCATCACTTCGATATGCCAGTGATAGTGATCGTTGATTTCCTCGCCGATCGGCGACGTATGCACCACGTAATTGTAGGAAGGCCGCAGTAGCGCGCCATCGAGCCGCGTTAGAAAGTCGCCGAGCACTTTGGCCAGATTCTGGTAATACGGCGAGGGCATATTTTCGAATGCCGAGCTGTGCTGCCGCGGCAGGATCCACGTTTCAAATGGAAATCGGGGCGCGTACGGAGCGAGCGCGATGAAGTGGTCGTCCACGTGGATCACGCGCGATTCTGTTTCCATCTCCTGCCGAATCATGTCGCAGAAAATGCAGCGCTCTTTCTCGTCGTAGTAGCGCTTGGAATTGTCCACTTCCTCGCGGACGCGCTTCGGCACGATGGGCAACGCGATCAATTGGGAGTGGGTGTGCTCTAGCGTGGCCCCGGCAGCCTCGCCGTGGTTTTTGAACAGCAGCACGTAGCGGAAGCGCCGGTCGTTCTTCAGATCGAGCATGCGGTCGCGGTAGGCCCAGAGCGTCTCTTCCACCGACTTCGGCGGCATGGTTGCCAACGTTTGAAAATGGTCAGCCGTCTCGATGATCACTTCGTGTGCGCCCACACCGTTCATGCGGTCGAACAACCCTTCGCCCTCGCGGTCGAGTCCGCCTTCAATGCCGAGCGCGGGAAATTTATTCGGAACCACTCGCAGCGACCATCCCGGCGTGTTTCGTCCACTGCCGTTGCGCCCGTAGGTCAAGATTTCGGGAGGAGTCTTCGCTTCGTTTCCCGGACAGAAAGGACACGCACCGCTGCCTTTGATCTGCACGCTCTCGCGCACGAAATCCGTGGGGCGCTTCGAACGATCGGTCGAAATGATCACCCAGCGGCCCGTGATTGGGTCTCTGCGAAGTTCCGGCAACTCGTGTCCCTCCCCCCATGGCGCGGTCGTGCGCCCGCCGCAGCGGCTATGATCTTATAGTTCACCGCCGCGGGATAGCATTTAACCGCCGTTTGGCCGGCTCGAAGTAAATGCACCTTTATGCAAACGCAGTATCGGCCGCGCGCCGGCCCGCGATTCGATGGCGATCACGTCGAACCGATGCGGAACCCCTTCTAGCTTCCGCGCGCGAAGAAATTGTCCTGCCATGCGGGCCAGGTTGTGTTCCTTTTCCGCGTTGACTGCCTCTTCGGGCCGCGGCAGATCAGGACGCTCGGCCGTGCGCGTTTTCACTTCCACGAACGCAAGCACAGAGCCATCGTAGCCGACCATATCGATTTCGCCCTTCAACCCGGGCGCGGTGTAGTTGCGCGCCACCATTACGTATTTCTGGCGACGGAGATACCAATACGCGTACGTTTCGCCGCGAACGCCCGTGCGGCGAGCGCGCTGACGGGATGCGGCTTCAGTCACTTTTTCCGTAGCCGATTCCGCCAGCCCCTTGCGGGCCGCGAATTGTACCGCCGCAAACATCAGCCGGGCGATCAAGTTCGTTTCATCTCGCTTGTCTTTAGATCGATCGCTCAACTTCCGAAATGCACGCGTCCAGGGTACGTAGCGCGAACTCAGCCTGCTCTTCATCGATGACTAAAGGAGGAGCGAGGCGAAGTGTGTTTTCGCCCGCGCCGAGAACCAGCAAGCCTTTGTGAAACGCCGCGTCGATCACCTGGTTGCGGATTTCCGGTGCGCGCTCTTTCGTTTTCCTGTCACGTACAAATTCGATGCCGATCATCAGACCTCTTCCACGAACATCGCCG
>JASHWB010000128.1 GCA_030044295.1 Candidatus Acidiferrales bacterium | reverse complement strand
TGGCGCCAGGCACAGTAAAAATCACCGTTAGCGACTCTTCGAGCGGAGCAGTTTCAAATGAGGTATCCCTGCCCATTGCATCGCCCGCTGCCGCAACGGCGGGAGTGGTTACGCTGGTTTCGGCGGCGATAGACGGGTCGCCAGGCAATGGCGACAGCCTAGTCGGACCGTCGATCAGTGCCACGGGGCGCTACGTGGCATTCCAATCAGGCTCCACAAATTTAGCGCCAGGTCCGGCCAGCAGCTATCAGGAAATTTATGAGCGGGACACTTGCATTGGCGCTCCTTCTGGATGCGCGCCGAGCACGATTCGGATCACGGTTACGTACGACGGTTCCCCGGTCAACGGACACAGCCGCGATTCCGCAGTGAGCGACGACGGTAGATACGTCGCTTTCGATTCCAGCGCAACGAACATCCTTCCGAATTCCAGCATGTGCGGGAGTCAGGCGGGTTTGGCGTGCGTTTTCCTGAGAGACACATGTATCGGTGCGTCACCGGGGTGTACGCCCGCTACGGTGCCGGTTAGTGTGGACGCGCAGGGGAACACTGTTGCTGGCAGCGGCCCGCAGATGACGCCAGACGCGCGGTTCATCAGTTTTGGTTCAAGTTCGTCGGTTCTAGGACTTGGCACCAGCACGACCGGGGACGGCTTCGTTCGTGATACGTGTATCGGCGCGCCGAACGGCTGCACACCAAATACCAGTCAGACCACCTTCACCAGCGGTGGCTCCGAGGGAAATGCAATCAGCCAGCTCGAGGTGATCAGTGGCTCCGGACGGTTCGTAGGCTTCGTCTCCTGGGCCACAAACATGCTCCCGAACAGCACTGTCGTGCCCGGGGTCTTTTGGAGAGACACCTGCTTGGGGGCGTCAGGCTGTAACCCAAATACCGTGAGGATCGATGTGGGACAAGGCGATGCTATGCCCAATCAGCCCGCGTCATTCGGGCCCTTTCCATCTGTTAGCGGAGATGGGCGACTCGTGGCGTTTGGTTCCGGGGCTACAAATCTGGTTATGGTAAACGTGAACGGCAACTGCACGACGACCGGCGGATGCGCAGACGTGTACGTGCGGGATACATGCGAAGGCGTGGCCTCCGGCTGCAACCCCAGTACGAGCGTCATTTCGGTTGCGAACGATGGATCGTTTGGAAACTGTTCCAGTCCGAGCGATGGGCTCGCGATGACCTCAGACGGACGATTCGTGGCCTTCGATTCGATTGCAACAAACTTAACGCCGGACGACTCATTTCCCGCCTGCGCGTGGGAGGACGTGTTCGTGCGCGACACGTGTTTCGGCGTAACCAGCGGTTGCTCACCTAGCACGGTTCGCGTTTCGGTCGCGAATACGCCAAATCCAGGAATATCTGGCAACGCAATTAGCGGGTATCCGGCAATCAGCGCCGATGGTCACTACGTGGTTTTCATCTCCTCGGCGACAAACCTTCTGCCGGGCCTCACCGGCAACGGTCATGCGATGGTTTGGCTCGCCAAGACCGGATTCTGAATACTGTCCCGACGCGTCTTGCCTTTCCCCCGCATCGAAGTTTATACTGAACGTGCTTCGAGACTGGGTCGCACGAAACAGTGGGCGCGAGCCCACTTTTTTGTTGGGCGCGAATTTCCTCTCGGAAGCGGCGGGGCGGCTTCTGCGACCGGAAGGCGATGGACCTGGTAAAGATACGCGAGGCGGCGGAACGGGTAGCCCATTCGGAGGGCCTCGAAATATTCGACGTCGAGTGGAAGGTTGGCAAGCAGCGGCTGCTGCGGGTTTACATTGACCGCGTGCCCGACCCGTCGAACCCGGGAAACAGCGCCGGAATCAGTCACAGGGACTGCGAGCGGGTGAGCGAGCAGTTGAGCGTCATCCTCGACGTTGAGGATTTAGTTCCAGGACCGGGTTACGTGCTGGAGGTTAGCTCTCCGGGACTCGATCGCAAGCTGATCAAGACGTCGGATTATGAGCGCTTTGCGGGCCGTTTGGCTCGCATCTGGGTGAATGAGCCGGTCGAGAACCAGAAGTTTCTTGAGGGCCGGCTGGCGGGTTATGCCGATGGCAACGTGAAACTCGCCATCAAGGATCGCGAGCTGTCAGTCCCGTTCGCCGATATTCGTAAAGCAAATTTGGTAGTCGAGTTATAGGGATTTAGGGAGACACGGCATGGCGAGTCTGCTGTTCCAGACAATCGAGCAGATCAGCCGGGAAAAGCACATTGAACCGGAGATCATCGTTGCGGCCATCGAGGACGCGATGGTCGTGGCGGCGCGTAAGTACTACCGCACGGAGGAAAATCTCCGCTCCAAGTTCAATGCCGACACCGGGCACGTGGACGTGTACGCGGTGCAAACCGTCGTCGACGAAGTGGCCGACCCCGTGCGCGAAATTTCGCTGTCCGATGCGCGCAAGTTCGATCCGTCAATCGAAGTAGGCGGCGAAATCACGCGCCCGAAGCCAACCGACGTGCTCGGACGCATCGCGGCGCAAACCGCAAAGCAGGTGATCCTTCAAAAGGTCCGCGAAGCCGAACGCGACACGGTGTACAACGAGTACCACACGCGCGTCGGCGAGTTAGTGAATTGCGTTGTAAAGCGCACCGAAGGTCCGGACCTGATCGTCGATTTGGGACGCACGGAAGCGCGCCTGCCCAAGCGTGAACAGTCGCGCCTGGAGGCCTACAATATCGGCGACCGCCTGCGCACCACGATACGCGCGGTCGAACGCGCGGCGAAAGGCCCACAAGTGGTCGTTTCGCGCGCCGATCCCGTCCTCGTGCAGCGTTTGTTCGAAATGGAAGTACCGGAAATTTACGACGGCACGGTGCAGATACGCGCCGTTGCGCGCGAAGCCGGTGAGCGCACCAAGATCGCCGTCGAGAGCCGGGATAAAGACGTTGATCCGGTGGGCGCCTGCGTGGGCATGAAGGGCATGCGCGTGCAGTCCATCATTCGCGAACTGCGCGGAGAGAAAATCGACATCATTCCATACAGCGAAGAAACCGTAGCGTTCGCACAGAAAGCGCTGAGTCCAGCAAAAGTTACGCGCGTGCAGATCGTGGAGCCCGAGGAAAAGCGCCTCGAAGTGATCGTAGAGGATACGCAACTGTCGCTGGCCATTGGCAAGAAAGGCCAGAACGTCCGGCTGGCCAGCAAGCTGATCGGCTGGAATATCGACATCAAGAGCGAGGAGGAAAAGCGCCGCGAAATCGAGGCGCAGATGGCCGCGCTTACGTCTCCAGGTACGGCGCTCACGGAACTGGCCGGCGTCGGGCCGAAAACAATCGAAAAGCTCGAGGCGGCGGGGATTACCTCCATCGAAAGGCTGGCCGACATGACTCCCGAGCAGCTCGTTGAAATTCCGGGCATCGGTGAGAAAATGGTGGAGAAGATTCATCAATCCGTGGCGGCCTATTTCGAGGCTTTGGACGCGCAGAATGCGACCGCGTCCGAACAGACGGCGACGGAAGGGGCCGAGCTAACTGGCGAAGGCGATGCCTCCCTGCAAACTTCGGAGGGCTCCGAAGGAGTCGTGGAAAGCCAGGAAGATGGCTCCGGGCCCGCGGAAGCCGAATCGAACCGCGAAGCTGGAGAACAGCGCGAGGCACAGGACGAAGTTCCGGCCGAACAAAAAGATGAGGCTGAATCGCACGAGGCAGCGCGAGAGGCTTCGGCCGGCGAGGAAGGTTCCGAGCCGTAGTGCACCGGTAGGATATGCGCCTGCTGGCCGAATTTTAGCTCTTTAAACTCGAAGCAAGGAACGAATGACAGATTCCAATCAAATACGAATCAACGAGCTCGCGCGCGAGCTTGAGATTAAGGCGAAGGTGCTGATCGATTACCTGCCGGAAATCGGCGTCGCCGAGAAGAAGACGCACTCCAGCTCCCTCGATATCGAGCACGCTGAGTTGGTACGCAAACATTTCCGGCATCTTGCCGACGAAGAAGCCGAGGCCGAAGCGGCAAAGTCCGCGCCGAAAAAGCCCGCGCCGCGTCCAGCAACTGCCGCGCCTGCGCCGCCAGCCGCTACACCGCGTCCTGCCGCGCCGCCGGCTCCGGCAGCGCCGCTGAAAATTGCCGCGATTCCAGCTCCAAGTGCGCCTGCGCCCGCAGCAGGGGCCGCTCGCCCGACGCCGACCGTCGCGCCTCAACGACCGCCAACTGCGACTCCTGCTGCGCCTGGTCAGCCGCCAGTTCAGCCGGCTGCGGTGCGTCCGGCCACGCCAGCTCAGGCGCCGGCCGGTGGCCCGCGCCCCGTTGGCACCCCGATAAAACCATCGACAGCGCCGGCTCCCGGTTCCGCGCCAACGAGTCCTGTCCAGCAGCGTCCGGCAGCCGCCGCGCCAGCGACTCCACAGACAGGCCAGCCGACGCAGCGGTCGGGTACAGCTCCCGCCAGACCAGGAACTTTTCCGCCTCGACCAGCGGGTGGGCCTCCACCCCCAGGCCAGAGGCCGCCGCTGCGTCCGGGGCAGCCGCTGCAGAGCCGTCCTCCGGCACAAGGTGCGCCGCAAGGAATGCGCCCCGCAGCAGCAGGCGCTCCGGCACAACCCCGCCCCGGTGGGCCTCCGCGCCCGGGATCGGCGCCCCCAGGGAGATTCCCGCAAAGACCCGGCGCACCGCGTCCGGGCCAGGGCCCTATGGGACCGCGCCCGGGTGGTGCTGGTGGACCCGGCGGCGTAGCTGGAATTCCCAAGGCCGAGCCTGGCAAGCCGCTTTATGCGCGCAAACCGCCCGCCGCGCGAGGGCGTCCGCTCATCGAAAAGCGATTCGCTGAAGGCGAGCGCAGATTGCATCCCGTGCGCACCCGTCCGGGCGCAGCGGGAGCTCGCGGAACGGCTCAGGCCGAACCCATCGCTCCCGTGCAGCGGGAGCCGCGTGAGCTAACCGTTACCGAAGGCATCACCATCCGCGAACTCGCCGAAAAGCTCGACATCCGCGCCAAGGACTTGCTGAAGACGCTGCTCGATCGCGGCATGTTCGCCAGCATCAATCAGGCGCTCGATGTTGCCACGGCTACGAGCCTCGCCGAATCCTTCAACGGCATCGTAAAGGTGGTTACCTTCGAAGAGCAGTTGGTCGAAGAAGAGAAAGTCCGTGAAGAGCGCACCGGCAATTTGCAGCCGCGCGGTCCCGTGGTCACTGTGATGGGGCATGTGGATCACGGCAAAACGAGCTTGCTCGACTCGATTCGCGAGACCGAAGTCGCCGCGGGCGAGGCGGGCGGAATCACGCAGCACATCGGCGCGTACGAAGCGCACGCCGGCGAGCGTCGGATCGTATTCATCGATACGCCTGGCCACGAAGCGTTCACGCGCATGCGCGCGCGCGGCGCGAAAGTCACTGATATCGTCGTGTTGGTGGTTGCGGCGGACGATGGGGTGATGCCCCAAACGGAAGAGGCCATCGCGCACGCAAAAGCGGCTGGGGTGCCAATCGTCGTCGCGGTGAACAAAATCGACAAGCCCGAGGCGCAGCCCGAGCGCGTGAAGCGCCAGCTCGCCGATCGCGGGCTAATGCCCGAAGAATGGGGCGGCGAAACGGTGATGGTGGACGTCTCCGCGAGAACGAAGAAGAACCTCGAACGCTTGCTCGAAATGATTCTGCTGGTAGCCGACCTACGCGAGTTGAAAGCCGATCCGGACGCTCCCGCGAGCGGCACGGTGCTCGAATCACGCGTGGATAAGGGGCGCGGTCCAGTTGCCACTGTTCTGGTACAAAACGGCACGCTGCACGTCGGCGACGTATTTATCGTCGGCGCGGTTTATGGAAAAGTTCGCGCCATGTTCGACGATCGCGCCCGCCCGATCAAGCAGGCCGGCCCAGCAACGCCCGTGGAAGTTCTAGGCTTGCAAGGCGTGCCGGAAGCGGGCGATCAGTTCCAAGTGGCTGATGAAGCGAAGGCCCGCCATATCGTCGAATATCGCCAATCCAAGCAGCGCGAAGCGTCTCTCGCGAAAACCGCCTCCGGACGGCTCACGCTCGACCA
>JASHWB010000127.1 GCA_030044295.1 Candidatus Acidiferrales bacterium | reverse complement strand
CCACCGGCCCGGCCTTCAAAGTTCGCCCCGTTGAATCCAGCGCGGTCATGTAACAAAATGCCTGGTGAAGGTCCACTCCTACGTGGATCATCGCGTGCCTCCTTCAGGGTCTGTGCTTCGAGCACGATCGTACCCTTGGAGGCACGCCTGTTTTCATACCATCTGAGGCCCGAACAGCCTGATTTTCGCGCTTCTGTCTCGGATCGTGCGGAAATCGGGCGCCGTGGCGAGTGTCGAAGAGCCTCGGCCCCGGAACGACGGACGCCTCCTGCCGCAAATGAAACGTGACGCTGATTCAAACGCCCTTATGCGCGCTTCCAGCCCCTCGCATCGCCTTCGGCCAAATCCCCTGCTTCCCGGGCGCCAGGATACCGTTTGGATCGATGGCATCTTTGAGTGTTTCCGTAAAACTCCGCAGCGCGTGCCCGTTGAAATCATATGGATCGCCCACCAAATCCATGTACTCCACATGAGCCCGGTATTCCGCGAACCCCAGCTCGCCCGCCTCTTTCACCAGCTTGCGAAATAGCCGATCGACCTCCGTTCGATGCTCGTCATTTTTCTTGTCGTACAAAATCATCATTACCGACCACAAATGCCGGCCCCCGAATGAAAACCCTCCATAGTAGTCGAAGCCGTGCTCGTGGCACATCCTGCCAACCAGATTCGCCAGTTTCGCCGCCTCTTTTCCGCTCGGTGCCAGGATTGGCGAAAATCCGATGTGCCCGCCATCTTCACCGCGATACTTCAGCACCTCCAGCGCGAAAAGCGACGGAACTCCCGCCTGCACGCTCTCCGACCCGATTGCCGCCGTAAACTCCTCCGGGCTGTGCGCTCTCACGTCCCATTTCTTGCTTTCAAAGCGTGAGCCCAAGATCGCCGCAAACGCTTTTTTCGCAATCTTCAGCCGTCCTTCGGCCAGTTCCTCGGGCCCATAGACAGCAAACCGCAAATTCCACGCGCCCAGCCCCATCTCGCGCAGTTTTCTTTGCACCACGTCTTCCGGCGCCGCGCCATCGCCCTTGAACCATTTCCCCCGGGCTCCGAGCCGCGAGATCAGCCGTACCGCGTTGCTCAGCACCGCCGTATTTTGAATGATGCCCTCTCGTCGTAGCCGGCCCGTGATATCGACGATCTGTTCCAAATCTGATTCGCGCTCGAACTGCAAATCGCACGCGATGAAAAAATCCGGCTGCGGCATCAGCCATATTCCAGCCTTTGTCACGATCCCCAAATTCGATTGCAGGAAAAGTCCGTCCACGGTAGGTCCGTACCCGTGCTTGAACATGTGCCACGTTTTGCCACGGCTCAGCGCGCCCATTCCCGTTCGGATCACTTCGCCATTCGGCAGCATTACTTCCATTCCGCAGAGGTTCTCCGAATGCTCTCCATATGGTGTGTAGCCTACGCCGCGATCCAGGGCATTCCCGATCACGCTGCCCCACCCCAGCGCCGGCACGGAAAGCCACAGCTTCACTTTTTTCGCGCGGATATGCTCGTAAAGATCAAAAAAAGTCACTCCCGGCTCGACCACCGCGTAACAAAACTCCTCGCTGACCTCCAGAATTCGGTTCATCCGCCCCAAATCAATCGTGACTGATCCCGCTACTCGCGGCGCAGGGCCGCCGTAACCCAGATTCTTTCCCCGCGAGACCACCCATAGCGGAATTTTGAACTCGTTCGCAATCTTCACAATCGCGCGGACTTCTTCGACAGAGCTAGGTTTCGCCGCCGCCGCCGGTGCGAACGCATTCGGATCGGCTGAGGCAAACGCAAACGGATCGCGATAGTCCTGCAACGCTTCGCCAGACGCGATCACGTTTGCATCGCCAATCGCCGCCGCGAACTCCTTTAGTGCGTTCTCAAAATCGCGAGACGACAGTCCATTCGGCAACACTCGACTGCTCGCTCGTTCCGCCGCCATCATCAACCTCCCGCCGCGCCGGTAGCGCACAAAGCAAATTCATTCGCGCCTGCAGGCGTGTCAGTGTAACGCGGTTTGGCCGCGCTCGCCCCACGCGAAATCGCTTCGCTAGGCAGCGCCTGCTGGAATTTCCCGCGCCCTTGAAGTATGTTAAAACTCAGATCGATTTCCCAGGAGACGAACCGATGGCCGATGAGAAGGGCACACAAAAAGTTCGCATGGTGCACTGCGTCAAGCTTGGACGCGAGCTTCCCGGCCTCGATCGTCCGCCCTGGAAGGGCGAGCTCGGCCAGCGCATCTACGAAAACGTTTCCAAAGATGGCTGGCGTATGTGGGTCGATCACTCCAAAATGCTGCTCAACGAATTTCGCCTCAATCCGCTCGATCCGCGCGCGCAGCAGATCATGGAAGAGCAGATGGAGCAGTTTTTCTTTGGGGAAGGCTCCAAGCTCCCCGAAGGCTACGTCCCTCCCTCCCATTAGTGTTCGGATCGCCAAAGCACGGGCGGTTGTCATTCCGAACGGTCGTGCGTGCGGCCGTGCCCTTCGCCCTGGCCGCAGTCGAACGGCACCTTTCGCGCGTTGTGCGAAGGATGGGCGACTTTCGTCGATCTTTAATCGACATCACACTCGTGAACGGCGCCTTCGCGTGCGACGGATTCGCGTCTGGGTTAGAATGTCCGCGCTGCGAAGCGCGCCAAGTGACCGATCGCGTTAATCGAGGCGCGCAGGTGCATCGCACGGGAGTCTTCTGATGGCCATGGTAACCGGCGGCGAATTGCTCGTCCGCACTCTTCTCCGTGCCAACGTCCGTCACATCTTCGGACTTCACGGCGCGCACCTCGAAACGATCTTCCAGTCCTGCCTCGATCACAAAATTCCTATCACCGACACGCGCCACGAAGTCGCCGCCGGGCACGCCGCCGAAGGCTACGCCCGCGCCACGCGCTCGCTCGGCGTGGCCATGGCTACCGCTGGCCCGGGATTCACCAACATCATCACCTCGGTCGCCAATGCCTATCTGGATCGTACGCCCGTCCTCTATCTGTGTGGCTCAAGCGCTCTTGCCGACGCCGAAACCAACACACTGCAGGCCGGCATCGACCAGGTGGCTATCACCACGCCGATCACCAAATGGGCGCATCGCATCACCGTCGCCCACCAAATTCCGCGTCTCGTAGCCGAAGCCATCCGCCTCGCCACTTCCGCTCCCACCGGCCCAGTGCTTCTCGATCTGCCCATGGACGTGCTCGTTACCCAAGTGGACGAAAATTCCGTGAAAATCCCCGAGCAAGTTCTGCTCGAAGTCCATGCCGCCCCGCCCGCTCACGTCGTCAACCGAGCGCTCGACATGCTCGCCGCAGCTGATCGGCCGGTCATCATGGCTGGTGTCGGAGCTTATTTTTCCGACGCGGCAACCGAACTTCGCTCCTTCGCCGAAGCCACTGGAATTCCTGTCTTCTCCGATTTCCAGGCGCACGGCCTGCTCCCCAGTAACCATCCGCTCTACGGTGGCACCTTCCACAAAATGACCGATCTCTCGAACTCGGGCGAGCGCCCCGACGTCGCCCTCGCGCTCGGCGTCCGCTTCGGCCTTTTCACTCTCGGCATGAGCGATCTCGAAGTTCCGCTCGCCGCCAAAATCATTCATGTCGAAGTCGATCCCAAAGAGATCGGCAAGGTGCGTCCGGTCGCGCTCGGCATCGCCGCCGATCCGCGCGAGACGCTTCGCGCCATGAACGCTGCCGCGAAGTCGCGCCAATGGCCCAATCGCAGCGCGTGGAATCAGGTGGTCTGCAACGCCAAAATCGAGCGCCGCACACGCCTCGAACCCGATCTTCATCGTGCGACGCCGCCAATCCATCCGTATCAAGCCGTTTCCGCCATCGTCGAGAATATTCCCGGCGACACGATCATCATCGGCGACGGCGCGGAAGCTTATCACTGGCTCAACGAAGTCATCCGCCAAAATCAGCCAGGCAGCTATATCACGCACGGTTTCCTCGGCGCTGTTGGCATGGGACTCGGGCTCTCCATCGGCGCGCAAGTCGCGCATCCGAAGCGCCCGGTGCTCGCGCTGGTCGGCGATGGCGCCGTCGGCTTCACTATCGCCGAATTCGACACCATGGCTCGGCACAAGCTGCCCATCGTCGCCCTGGTGATGAACAACCACAGCTGGGCCGCCTCGCAGCATTTCCAGGAAATTGTCTCCGGAAATCGCCTTTCAGGTACCGAGCTTCGCGACGCCAACTATCACGACGTCGCCGCCGCGTTTGGCTGTCACGCGCAGCGCGTCACAAAGATCGAAGAGCTCGGCCCGGCGATCAAAGCCGCTTTCGCCAGCGGCAAACCCGCGTGCATCAACGTTGCAATCGACGTCGCCCCCATTCCACCCGAGGTTCACTTGCTAATGGCTCGCCACTAGCGGCAGCCATTGGCCCAAATTCTCCATTGGAGGACGTTATGAGCGTCGTAGGACCAGTCCCAAAGGAACAGGCCGCCCCCGAAGTCCACGCCACGTACGATGCCCTCACGAAAAACTTCGGCAAGATGCCCGCGATTTTCGGGCTAATGGCGCATCGGCCCGACGTTCTCGCCAAGTTTCTGCCGCTGTATTCCGCAGTTATGGAGGGAGGCACGGTCGAGCAGCGCTACAAAGAGCTGGCCTACCTGAAAACAGCGCTGATTAATGGTTGCGAGTATTGCATGCGCGCGCACGCCGCTTCGTCGAAGCGAGTTGGTTTTACCGACGAGCACATCCGCGCGCTCGCGTTTTACGAACGCAGCACGCTTTTTGACGAGAAGGATAAGGCCGTGATCCTCTTCGCCGAGCGCGTCACTCGCGGCGCGTCCGCTATCCGCGATGGCGCTCTCAAAGAGATGTCAAAGTTTTTCGACGAGGGCCAGATCGTCGAGCTAACGCTGGTGATATGCACCGCAAACTTCACCAACCGCTTCAACGATGCCCTCCGCGCCACGCCCGATCTGGGCGTTTAGGTTCGCTGCGGCAAAATCTGCCTATCTCGACGACGGCGGCGGAGTCCTGGTTTGCGCCGCGGCGGCGGCCGCATCGATGGCGCTCGCGTCATCAAGCAGCTTTACTTGCGAGGTCGTCAGTGTCAGCTCCGTCGCGCCGAGCAGCTCGTTGAACTGCGAAATGCTGGTCGCGCTCGCTATAGGTGCCGTCACGCGCCCCATCAGCCAGGCGAGCGACACTTGCGCCGGAGTCGCCTTCGCCTCTGCTGCCACCGTATCGAGCGCCTTCAAAATTCGAAATCCGCGCTCGTTCATCATGTCTTTCACACGATAGCCGCGTGGCTTGCCCTCCAAGTCCTTCGCCGAGCGATACTTCCCCGTCAAAAATCCGCTCGCGAGCCCAAAGTACGGAATCACGCCCACGTTTTCCCGCTTGCACAAATCCGCCAGAGCGCCTTCGAATTCCCCGCGATCATACAGGTTGTACCAAGGCTGCAAACTCTCGTACCGCGGAAGCCCTTTCATCTTGCTCACATTCAGAGCCTCTGCCAGCCGGTGCGCCTTGAAATTCGACGCGCCGATCGCGCGTACCTTCCCGGCTTGAATCAGCTCGCCAAACGCTGCGAGCGTTTCCTCCATCGGAGTTTTCTCGTCATCGCGATGCGCCTGATATAAATCGATGTAGTCCGTCTTCAGCCGTGCGAGCGATCTATCCACGGCTTTCATCATGTATGCGCGCGAAAGTCCCGTCTCGCCAGGTCCCATTTCCACTCCCAGCTTCGTTGCGATCAGCACCTTGTTGCGCTTCCCGCTCTTTTGCAGCCAGTTTCCGATCACCGTCTCCGATTCCCCGCCCACGTGCCCCGGAATCCATTTCGAGTACACATCGGCCGTATCTACCAGGTTCAGCCCTGCGTCCACGAACGCGTCCAACAGCCGGAATGACGTTGCTTCGTCCGCCGTCCATCCAAACACGTTTCCCCCCAGCGCCCACGGCGCCACTTCCAGCCCCGAATTCGCCAGCTTCCTCTTGTTCATCAATTCCTCCGCCTGTGTGCTCACTGCGTCGCGCGCGTCTCAATCCGTCTGCCCAAACTAGCTCGGCGTCCACAGCAATGCTGGACGTATCGGACCTCGCCGCGAACGTCCCACGTCTTTACGCTCACTACTTACCAGTTACTGCTCACTGCCCTATTCAGCGATGCTTTGAACATCTCCGTCATCTTCTGAAATGCCCGATCCGCCTGCGCCTTGTCGTAAACGGGGCTATCCGGGACCGTCCAGCTATGCTTCGCTCCCGGATAAACCTCGCTCTGATATTTCCCACCCCATGCCGCCAATGCCTTTTCCAAATTGTCGATCGCATCCTTCGGCATGTACGGATCGCCATCCGCATGACCGAAGTACAGCCGCGCTTTCACCCGCGGCAGCACCTTATGAGGACTCGTCTGCTCCTCCGTGTAAAGCTGCCCGCCGTGAAATGACGCTGCCGCGCCAATCTTCTCCGGACGCGCCGCCGCCGTTCGCATCGCCATCCCGCCCGAGAAGCAATATCCCACTACGCCGATGCGCGCGCCGCTCACTCCCTCTTCCTTCGCTAGGAAATCTGCGTATGCCGCTGCGTCGCGCTCCATTGCCTCCGGCGTCAAAGGATCTCTCAGTTCGCCCAGGCGCTTCATGCTCCGCTCTTCACCCATTTTGAACGGGAACGCCCACACCGGCGATCGCCCGTTGCGATAAAACACGTTAACCAGTATCACCACGTAACCTTGCTCCGCCAGCCGCTTCGCCATCTCTTTGTGCGAATCGCGTACACCGGCAATATCTGGCAGATGGATCACCGCCGGCAGCTTCGCGCCGCCTTCGGGACGGAACAGCACCGCATCCGCCGTCCCATCCGCTGTTCGAATTTCAACCTGCTTTTCGATCATTCGGTTGTTCCCCTCAGCCGTCCGGCGGACCAGCGAATTGCAGCGGCTCGCTCAATCCCCATCATCCGATGCCGCTTTGCTACGATTTCACCCCGACCGTGAACTGCTTGCCCTTCTCTCCGACTTGAAAGATCAGCAGCTTCGCCACTTTCGTCGCGCTCAAATTCTTCAGCATCTTGTGGACGTGCATTGCCGGCTCGTAGAAATAATCCCCCGCTTTGTACGTCTTCGGCGGATTCGGCTCGACTTGATTCTCGATCTCCCCTTCTAGTATGTACGCGAACACCGGCCCGATATGCTCGTGCGGCGGAGAAACCGTTCCCGGCCCCACTTCCAGCGTGATCACGCTTACTTCCGGATTCGGAATGTCGCCTAGCGGCTCCTGCATCAGCGTCTTCACTGGGGACATCCCGTGCATCTGCCCATGCCCGCCCTGCGACGGCGCCTGTGCATCCGCCCGTGTTCCCACCCCCGCCGCAAAGAAAGCCGCTACCGCTGCCGCCAGCGTACCGTTCATCTCACGTCGAGTCATCATTGCGAAGTTCCTCCTTCTACAAGACTCCTGTACGAATTTGTATTTCGTCGAAATACCGTCCGCATCTTACA
>JASHWB010000126.1 GCA_030044295.1 Candidatus Acidiferrales bacterium | reverse complement strand
TAGTAGGGAACGTTCACGGTATCGCGGAGAAAAGGCTCGTTCACGGGCTGGCCGAGGTAATCGAGCAGCATAAAATGCAGTTGGTGAATATGAAACGCGTGGAGTTCGCTTGAACGATTTTCGATGATCCAATCCTCCACCGTGCCCTGCCGCGCCACGATATTGGGAACGCCGGAGCGAGGATCGAAAGCCTGAGGCTTCTGCCCTTCGACGGTGATGTAAAACTCCGTCGCGCTATTTGGGTTTTTCGGATCGAGCAACTTCTCGGAAAAGTAGAGCCTGCGGACACGGACCGGAGCAACACTGCCGAGCCAAGGAAGTCTGGGAGCGGGAAGAGGCTTTGGTGCGACGGCGAGGCGTGAACGCGGTCCCGGAGCGACATCCGAAGCGGCAATCACGGCGAGGGTGCGGTTGGGATCGTTCTCGCCAGCGGGTCCAGTGTCCACGGTCCGAGTGACAAGAAGAGCGGCGACACCCTTCGGTGGACCTTGAACGATAAATTCCATTCGCGATCCGGGCGGAATTCCCAGATGCGCTTGCCAATCGACAAAGTCGTGCGGTATGCCAGGCTTCTCGTTCAGAGGCACGCCGTCGAGAGCGACTAAGCCGAGCGGCTGGGGTTTGCGATCAAACAGGACGGCCAGATTTAGATAGGTAATTGCCGAGGCGTTCAGTACGCGCCACAGTTCGCGTTCGTTCGGCTTCACCTGGATTAGGGCCGGCTGGTAATCGGGATAAGGCACCGGAACGAAATTTACCGACAGGTCCTTCGCGGGCTTGCCAAAACCTGTGCCGGTATTGGCAGCGTCTCCGTCCCGATCAAAAAGCATCTTGGGTATCACGGGTTCCCATTTGGCCGGCGGGGCGTTGGGGTGGAGCAGATCCTGATCGCGGATTACCAGCACGCGTTCCGGAAGGCCAGCGACCGCGCTGTCTGCCCGTTCGATTCCCTCCACGATCAGTGCACCCGAGGCGCCACCAAGAACCTGCACTTTGCTGAATCCGTGGATGTGCGGGTGATACCAGTAGAGGCCGGGCGGCTCGTTTTCGGGAATTCGGAACCGATATTGGAAGGGAGGATCGCCGGGCTGGATGCTGGTATGCAGAACGTCGTCCTCGTGGCAGACGGGCGGAACCGTCAAACCATGAAAATGAAGGTTCGTAGAGGTGGCGGTCATCAGTCCGCTTGTGCACGGATCGCTTTTTGCGCCGGGTTGATGACGCATTGAAGGCATAACCATCGCGGGCGAGGCGGAGAGATTGGTTAAGGCGTTCTTCAGATTGAGGATCAGGAGATCGCCCGGTTTGAGTCGCAGCGTCGGCGACTCATTTCCGTTGCGATCCAGGTAACAATATCGAATGGACCCATCGGGCTCGCGCTGGTCGCGGACGGTGAGGGTGAGCCTAAGAACGCCGTGGTGACTGCGAAGGTCCACCGGCTCCGACACAACGCTGCCGGGCCGCGGACGTTGGCAAACACCTGCTGAGGCCAACGGAATCGTGCCAGCGAAACCAATCGCCGCAACAAAAATGCCGGCCCACACCAATCGCATACGGCTCATCGTATAAAGCGCCCCGTTGCTCGGAGGGCAAAGCTCCGTTACTGGAAACGAATCTGTGGAGTTCCAAGCTAGTTCGCGTCACATCACTGGTGAATGAATGAGAGTTGAATTTGCCGAGAACGTGGCACCCGATCAAAAATTCCAACTTTTCGCAAACCGCCAAGCCGACGGCGGGAGTTTGGTTTGGAAGCCTCCTATTACATCGGATTTTCTTCAGGCGCCGCGCGTACCCCCCTCAGCATTCTCCATTACTCGATTGAATACCTACCGCCGCATCAACTCAGCACTCTGCGCATGACCGTGCCAAGATCGGTTTTGCCCTAGTCTGAGATCGGCGAGGGGGTTTTATGAGGCATATACGCATAGGTTTGATGGCGCTTGCTTGCGCGACGCTTGTAGCGTGCGGTCCCGGGAATAGCAGCCGAGACTGGACTGGCGGAGGCACGCCTCCCCAGGGGAACCTAAAATTTGTGCAGGGTGCGAGTTTCACTCAGGCGACCGCCGGCAATCCGGCCTCGATGTACACGGCCACCTTCCAGAATAGCGTCGCGACTGGAGATTTGATCGTCCTGGTGTTCTGGTGGAATTACCCGACTGGAGCGAACATCGTTTCCGTCACAGACGCGGGAGGGAATGTGTACCAGCAGGCGCTGGTGACTCCTCCCAACAATAATGAGAATGCGTGGGTTTACTACGCAACGGAAGTTTCGGGTGGGAGCGCGTTCTCCGTCACAGTGCAGGTGAGCCAGACCAGTGCGAACCCATTCTCAATGGCCGCTTTGGAATATTCCGGCCCGACCGCACTGGATGTCACGAGCACCAGTTCGGGGAGTATGACAAGCGATAATACGGTCGCGTCGTCGGGAAGCGCCACGACAAACGAGGCGAACGAGCTCATTTTGGGTGTTTCGCTTAGCGGTCAACAGAGCGGCACCGTTGCGGGATCCGGGTTCGCGAGCCGGTTTTCGTCGAATTATTTCATGGTCGAAGATAAGTTCGTATCGTCCACCGGGACCTACGATGCCGAGTTTACCTACCCGAACGGATGCTCAGATTGCACGTGGCAAGCCGGAATGGCGACGTTCTACTGATTCTTCGCCCACGCCAGAAACTGTTCGCCACGAAGCTACCGTCCGCGCGGAATCCGCTTGATGCGTCACCGCTCCGTGACGCGAAGACGGCAAAAACCGCTTGCGGTCTCCCATACCTGGTACGATCATAGGCACGCGCGAAGTTTGAGGAGTACGCGGTTTACAGGGTGATGCGGTCGCGCGTGTTTTCCGAGTGCCTGCGACGCATCGTATCGAAGCGCGTGGGATGCGCTCCTTCGGACCGTTGGATAGTTCCAGCTCCTTGATGCCTGCCGGGTAGGTTGGTTCAACTCGCTGCGCGAATAGCAGTGCTCGCACGCGATTCAGCTGGAAACGCGGTAATATTCTTCCGATTGCCACATTGCGAGGACACATGGGTCTGCGAAATGATCTGCAAAGGGTTTCACGGAACGGTTTCTTCTGCCTCCTGGCCTTCTCGATGCTTGCGGTCATCACTTCCTGTTACGCCAACTCCGATCCTTCGCCTTCGGCCGGCGTTTCGGTGCTGACCTATCACAATGACAATTTCCGTACCGGGCTGAACCCCAACGAGGCCATCCTTACGCCGGCGAACGTAAATTCGAAGCAATTTGGCAAGGTCGGCACGCTCAGCGTGAAAGGCACCGTGGATGCCGAACCGCTTTACGTGAGCGGTGTCACCATCAACGGCAAGACTCACGACGTGATCTTCGTTGCCACCGAGGCAGACATGGTTTACAGCTTCGATGCGAGCAATGACACGCAGATCTGGGCCACGTCAGCTCTGGCCAACTTTCCTGGCGAGACGCCGAGCGACGACCATCGGTGTCCCCAGGTTGAACCTGAGATTGGCATTACCTCCACGCCTGTCATCGACCTCAAAGCCGGGCCGCACGGCACGATTTTCGTGGTCGCCATGTCCAAGGACGCCAGCGGAAATTATCACCAGCGATTGCACTCACTCGATCTAACGACGGGGGCGGAACGCATGGCTCCCCAAGAAATCCGCGCCACCTATCCGGGAACGGGCACTGGCAGCTCGGGTGGCACACAGACCTTTAATCCAGGCTCCTACGAAGAGCGCGCTGCGTTGCTTTTGTCCCGCGGCGTGATCTACACGGCTTGGACATCGCATTGCGATTTCGGCCCGTATTCGAGCTGGGTAATGGGTTATGGCGAATCCAACCTGAAGCAACTCTCGGTTCTCGATCTCATCCCCAATGGCACGACGCAGCGGGGCAAGGAAGGCGGCATCTGGATGGCTGGCGATGGCCCCGCAGCCGACCCCTCCGGAAATATCTACCTTCTCGTAGGAAACGGTACCTTTGACGCGACTCTGAACAGCAAGGGATTTCCCGCGCAGGACGACTATGGAAATTCATTCGTCAAGCTTTCCACTCGAGGACAAAAGCTGGCAGTGGCCGATTACTTCGCGATGGATGATAGCGCGGGGACTGCCGAATCTGAATCCACCAGGGACACCGATCTTGGATCGGGCGGTGAGATGATTTTGCCCGATCTGCGGGATAGCAGCGGAAAGGCGGTTCAGCTAGCGGTCGGTGCCGGCAAGGACACAAATATTTATATCGTTAATTGCCACGACATGGGCAAATACAAGCCAGACGATGCCGGAATCTATCAGAGGCTTACGGGCGTGCTGCCGGGAGGCGCCTGGTCCAGCCCGGCGTATTTTGACAATACGGTTTATTACGATTCTGTGGGCCATTCCATGAAGGCGTTTCCGATATCCAACGCCAAGCTAGCGACGGCTGCTTCCTCTCAAACCTCCTCGTCTTTTGGCTATCCCAGCGTGACGCCCAGCGTCTCTTCGGATGGCACGATGGGCGGGATCGTGTGGGCTGCTGTGGCGGGCACATCCCCGGGGTTCCATTTCACAGGCAAATCGACCGGCGTGCTTTATGCGTACGATGCGACCGATCTCTCCAAGCAGCTCTACAACTCCAATATGGCCGGCTCGCGCGACGCGTACCAAACTGATCGGGCCGACAAATTCATCACTCCACTTATTGCCGGCGGACGGGTGTACGTTGGCACGCCGAATGCGGTGGTTGTTTTTGGGCTTCTGAAACCGTAGGGTTGCACGCGCGTAGCGTCAGAAACCGTGTATCGGCCGTGAGCGAAACCGAACTTTTGGCTGCGTCGTCCAAAAGGTCGCGGTCTTTTGGCGGATCTCGATACTAACCTAGTATGGGAATAACAAGAACTGGACACCGGCGCACGACGGTGTAGAATTTTGCCGCCAGACGACTTTCCGGGCGACTTGCGAGGGCACCCGGACGAGTGGCACGATTTTGGCCGGCTCAGGAGTCGGCCGCAGGAACTCTGGGGGAACTAAGGATTCAAGGAGCGTCCATGAGAAAGCGAACGGGAACGAGTTCATTACTGTCACGCGGCCTAGGAGTAGCGATCGCGGCCGGCATGCTGGCGTGTGCGCTGGCAGCGGCGCGCGCTCCAAGAGCGGCAGACGAAGGGAACTCACAGGTGCTGGGGATGGCGTTCGACGGCCATTCGGTCTCGAACCTGGAAAATTCGATCAAGTTCTATAAGGTTCTCGATTTCAAAGTGGTGCACAGGCCAAGCGGCTGGAAAGTGGATAAAGAACTGAACAAGCTGGAGGGCTTGCCGGAAGGGACGCAGTCGCGCACGGCGGTTCTAGCGACGCAGAGCTCGGTTTCCGGCACGCCGTTCGATCTGATCCTGCACCAGTACAAGGGCGTCGACCAGAAGGACTGGAGCAAGCTTGATTCCGGCGCTTTGGGTGCAGGCCACATGGACCTGACGGTAATGGACGACTGCAACATCGTGATCAACAAGCTGAAGGCGGCGGGCCTGCTTGTGCTGCCGAACATGGGAGCTTTTTCGCGCGCGCCAGCGCATGGACCCCGTCCTTTCGTATTCGTACAGGATCCCGACGGATGGTTCATCGAGATGTTCGCCATCATTAATCCCAAGCCCGGTGTCCGCGTAGACGCCGGCAAACTCTCCAATTCCACCGCTACGATGGCCAATATGAACCGGCTGGGATACCAGACTGGCTTCAACCACATCGGCTTGAACGTGTCCGATGCCGCGAAGGAGCGCTCATTCTACGAGGACGTGCTGGGAGGAGACTATCCGCCGATCGCGCCGTCGGGCTCGGGCGGCCTTGGACGCGGTATGGCCATGCTCAACGGCTGGTTCACTCAAGCGCAGACGGATGGCAAAGTCCGGCTCGAAATTCTTGGCGCGGCGGCGAACGCAGGCAAGCCGGGCCCGGGCGAGAAGCTCTCGGACATCAACGTGAACTACCTCGGTTTCGAAGTTAGCGATATCGACGCGGTTTACGCGAAGGCGAAGGCCGCGGGCGCAACCGACGTGACCGATGGCGGCATCATGACCGTAAAGCACGGTGCAAAGAACGGCCGGGCGGTGATGCTGCTGGACCCGAATGGCTTGGGATACGTAGAACTCTGGCAATCTTCGAAATCCGCGCCAGCTCAAGGCAATTAGTTCTGCAAGCGCTTCGGGCGCGGCATAGCGCCGACGAGCACATCGAACAAACGAACGGCAGCCGCGCCGCTCAGGAGCTCGCCTCCGGGCGGCGCATTTTTTTATGCGTTGCTTCCCTGCCCTGCAGCGCCACGGAATACATACCGCGAACGCTATTGCAGAGATAAATGGCGTCGGCATTTTTCAGATCGCGCAGCGTGAGGATTGCCTCGCGCACATTCTTGCGAGTTTTCAGAACGTGCATCCGGAAGACGCCCGGCAAGAGCCCACAGGATACCGGTGGGGTGCGCCAGACGCCACGCTTCACGACGAAAACGTTGTGAATGGTCCCCTCGGTTAGCTCGCCGCGTTCATTGAAGAACAACACGTCATCGAGACCGCGCTTGCGAGCGACGGCCAGTTCCCGTTCGTAGAGGGCACGATGCGTCGTCTTGTGATAGAGGAAGCGATCGCGGCTATTCACGACGTGCGTTGAGACTCCGACGCGGCCGAAGCGCCCGGTTGAGTAATCGCCGTGGGTGATTTCGATTTTGCCGTCCGCCGAGAAAGTGAGCCGGACGCGGCGTGGCCCTGAAGGAAAACTCTTGGCTGCGTGCTGCAGGGCTGACGCAACCGCATCCCGATCGTAAGCGAAATTCCAATATTCCGCGGAGGCGCGCAGGCGCGAGAGGTGCTCGCGCAACAGGCGATAGCCACCATCCCAATAGAAGGTTTCGATGAGCTTAAACTGCGGCTCGCTTTCGAGCAGGAACGCGGCTTTCCAGTGGCACTCGTTCCATTCATCGGGAGCTGAGGAATCGTGAGTGATACCGCCGCCGACGCCCATAATTCCCTTTCGGCCGCTCAGCGCGATAGTGCGGATGGCGACATTGAAGTGGGCGCGGTCTTTGTCGAAATAGCCGATGCTTCCGGTATAGATCCCGCGCGGCGATTTTTCGAGTTCGTGGATGATTTCCATAGCGCGAATTTTCGGCGC
>JASHWB010000125.1 GCA_030044295.1 Candidatus Acidiferrales bacterium | reverse complement strand
TTTGCCCGCTGGTCAGCCGCGAAAGCGCGTCCGCCATGTGCAGGCCCACGCGCTCCTGACGCACGATGATCGGACGGATTCCGGCGGACGCGGCCGATTCGAGCAGATGATTCACGGGGTACCCAAAAATGACCTCGACGCCCTCTCGTTTCAGGATTTCCGCGATTGCATCACCAACTTTCATTCTGTTTCTCCTGCAACTGTGTCCGTGAATCCCGCAACGAAGCCTGCCCCGGAATTATCCGGTACTCGCGCGGCAAAGCGAAAGTATCCGCCAACAAATCCAAGAGAATACCGGGTAGAATGACCGCGCGAAAGGGGTTTCCTTGCCCAATCCAGTAGATCAGGTGGCCGATAAGTTGTGCTCCGAGGATTCGCTCCGATGACGCGCGCGGAACGCAGAGTCGCATCCCCTCGCGTGGTGAACATCAGCGATTTGCGCAAAGCGGCGCAGCGCCGTCTTCCCCGAGCCGTCTTCGAATACGTGGATGGCGGCGCGGAAGGTGAAGTCACGTTGCGCGAAAACGTGCGCGCCTTCGAGGAAGTGACCTTCCGCCCTCGAAATGCTCTTTTTGTGCCGAGCTGCGACACGCGCACGAAAGTGCTTGGCAGCGAGCTGGCGATGCCGCTGCTGCTTGCTCCCGTGGGCTTCTCGCGCATGCTGTGGCCGCGCGGCGAAGTCGCTGCGGCTCATGCGGCTGGAAAAGCGGGCGTAGGCTACACCCTCACCACAATCTCTGGCTCACCTCTTGAAGATGTGGCGCAGGCTACCTCCGGTCCGAAGTGGTATCAGCTCTATCTCGTCGGCGGACGCGAAGCTGCCGAGGCAACGCTTGAACGCGCGCAAAAAGCGGGATTCACCGTGCTCGCCATCACCATAGACACTGGCACCTTCGGCATGCGCGAGCGCGACGTCCGCAACAGTGCCGGGACGCTGACCGGACCAAGTCTCCTCGCCAAAGTTCCGCATCTGCCGCGACTGCTGACGAAGCCGAGCTGGCTCGCCGGATTCCTCCGCGATGGAGGCATGCTCACGCTTCCGAATGTCATCGTGCCCGGACGTGGCCCCATGCTGCTCGCCGAAACCCAGGCCGCTCTGAGCCGTTCCGTGGTGACTTGGGCGGATCTGCGGTGGATACGCGACCTTTGGCGTGGCCCCATCATTGTGAAAGGCGTCCTGACCGGTGACGACGCTCGCCGCTCACTCGACGAAGGCGCAGTCGGAGTCATTGTTTCAAATCACGGCGGAAGGCAGCTCGATTGCGTGGAAGCGTCCCTGCGCGCTCTGCCTGAGGTTGTCGAAGCGGTCGGTGGGCGCGCGGAAGTATTGATGGATGGCGGGATTCGCCGCGGCAGCGACATCGCCAAAGCCCTCTGCCTCGGGGCTCGCGCGGTGCTAGTCGGCCGCGCTTACGCTTACGGGCTCGGCGTCGCAGGCGAAGCCGGAGTCACCCGCGCTCTTCAGATTCTTGGCGCCGATCTTGAGCGCGTGCTAAAACTTCTCGGTTGCGTGTCTGTCGCTGAGCTGAACCGCTCGTACGTGAATGTTTCCGCAGCGTGGCGCAGAACTGGTTGCTAGCCGCATGGGCGTGCGCTAATCCCCTCGGTGGCACCGTAAACGGCTCGACGCAGCGCCTCGCGCGAAAGCAGCCTTGTTGAATCGAGTGTCGGCAGTGGCGAGTTTCGCTCATTGATAATCAACGGAATCTCCGTGCAGCCAAGGACAACCGCGTCGCATCCCCTCTCTTTCATACGCTCAATAACACGCTGATGATGCTCAACGGCCTCGCGCGTAAACACCCCCTTCACAAGCTCGCACAGGATGATCCGGCTGATTTCCTCGCGCTCGGCCAAGTCCGGGCGCATATAGCTCAACCCACGCGCCGCTAAGGCATTCGGATACACCTCGCTCTCGACGAGCCAACGCGTTCCAAGCAGCCCCAGGCGTCGATATCCGCGCCCGAACGCCTCGTTCGCCACTACATGAGCAATATGTACCCACGGCAGAGGCGACCTCGGCTCAATGAAAGGCAGTGACCGGTGAATTGTGTTGTCTGGACAAATTAGGAAATCGGCGCCCGCTTTCGCCAGCTTCGTTGCGGACGAAAGCATCAACTCACCCACACCTTCCCAATCGTCCGCGTTGATGCACCGCATGTAGTCGCCAAACGAATGCGCGTGCATCGATACATCGGGGTGACCGTAAGGGCCGAAATACTGCTCTCCTTCAATGCAAATCGTTCGAAAACAGAGAGCAGCGCCCTCAGCCGAGCAAGCCACGATTCCGATGCGCGCGGGCATCATCGCTCAGGAATCGGGGGCTCGGGCTGTACCTGTAGCAAGCGTCAGCGGCTCAACCATCTTGCCCGGATTCATCCGGTTATCCGGATCGAGCGCCTGCTTGATGGCCCGCATCGCCTCGACCGCCGCGCCATGTTCGATTGGCAGATACTTCTTGCGGCCAAAGCCAATGCCGTGCTCGCCCGTGGAAGTCCCTCCCATTTCGAGCGCGCGCCGGATGATCTTTTCCTCCAGCCGCAGCGCTTCCTCATGCTCCGCCGGGTTGTTCGGATCGAGCAC
>JASHWB010000124.1 GCA_030044295.1 Candidatus Acidiferrales bacterium | reverse complement strand
TGGCGTGGCCGTCGCCGAAGTACGCTGCGTATTTGGTTTCGCCCAGGCCTTTCACGGCGCGAACCGTGATCGTGTTGCGCACGTATCCTTCCGCTTGGTAGGACCAATAGACGCAGCCTGTTTGCGCGTTGAGAGAGTAAATGTAGCCGGTATCGGTGCCAACAAAGACGCGCCCGGAGACGATACTTGGCTGATTGTAGGCAGAAAGTCCGTCCGGATAACCAAAAGCCCATTTCACTTTCAAGTTCGGCACTTGCTCTGGAGTCAGCCCGGCATCCTGCGCGGGCTCGAATCGAGTGTTGGCGACGCTCACTCCCCATCCATCCCACGCCGGCTCGGAATCTGGCGCGGCCATTGGCGGGTTCGAGTCGCACTGGTTCGGCATGCTCTGCGCGCTGCCCGACTGCAAGCTGCCGAGCGGCCGTCCGCTCAGAAACGTGGCCAGCATCTTGCGCTGATCTTCCGTAAGAGACGAACCCTGCACCTTCATCAGGCCGGTGGTGAGCGCCTGGTAGATGCGTTCGGGTGACATCTGGCGGATCACGGAAGGCTGCGGCGCGCGCGGCACGTTGGGGTTGCCGTGACAGATCATGCATTTCTGCTCAAAAACGGCGATCCCAGACTCCGTCCCGGCGGTACGGACGTTCGGCGCGCCGTTCGGTTGCTGGTTCGGAGCAGCTGGCTGTGGCGCGGATGCAGCGCCTTGCGCGCAGGCAGCAGATTGCAGTCCGAAACCGCAGAGTAGACCGGCAAGGACGATTGCTATGATCCGGCAAAGTCGATTCATTTGCGGGCTTCCCTTTCCCATTGGTTATTTGTCGCTGATTCCACCCCACGGCGAATGCAGATGATACGGCAATCCGGAACCGACCATGATGATGCGGTGAATCTGGCCGTTCTGAACCTTGAACGCCTCCGTCACCTGGATGCTGGATGGACGATTGAAAATGCTGCCCATCGAAACGGTCTGGCCGTTGGTGAGTTTAATGGTCTGCACGGTTCCATTTTGGTCAAAGGTGACATTCGCCCACACCACGCCGCGTTCTTGATCGACGATCGGAAAGCGCCGCTGCCAGATGCGCGTCACCACCGCGTAATAGCCGCTCGCGAACTGTGCCTTGCAGCCCAGCGCGAATGCGTTGAATTCGGCTTTCGGCGAAAGCGTGGCATTGTTAGTGGTCCGCATGCCGTTCTCAGTGCGGTTGCAATCGTCCGCGAAAAACGACAGGTCGCCCTTTCCGGTGTCGTTTTCCAGGTTGGAGAAATACTTGTTGGCGGTCGCGATCATGCTCGCGCGGGAGACACGCTCGGATTCGGGAACCGTTTCGAGAAAGATGGGATCGGGCGTGCTGGCGTCGAGCGCGGCGATGCCTGACGGGCCACCGCCACCCTGCCGATAGTAGCTGGTTTCGACTTCAGTGATGCGTCCGAGCTGCACGCGCAGGCGCAGGCCCATGAGCAGCAGGTGCCCGCTTTCCTGCATCGTGACCATGCAGCCGACTTGTTCCATCACCACATCCGAAAAGCAAAGCCGGAAATGCCCGACGGCGGAGGCTGTGCCCCAGAATCCGTCACCAACGTCCATCGGCTGATCATTTTCGGTGTATTTCACGTCCTTCGCGAGCGGCAGTTGCGAGGGATCGTGGGCAACAAGCGCGTTCAGATATTCGGTCGCGAGATTTTCCAGGCACGCGCGGTTGCAATCCACGGGGATCGGCCCTGCGGCGTACGCTTTCCGTACAGGACGCGCGGCAAATGCTGCGATCACGAAGCAGCTCGCCGCGCAGATCACGAGGAATTTTTCTCTCATTGGATAGTTTCCTTTCGCCAAATTGGCTGCGCAATCAGTGGCCCGAGCCTTCCGTCCAGCCGTTGCCGAAGCCGTAGGGAAGCGTGACGAACGGGAAGGCCTCGACTTCGTGAATTTGCCCGCCGCGAATTCCGAAGGTTTCCATCGTGTCGAGGCAAAGCATCATGGCCGGGGGCGGCTGGTAAGGATTTTGCCCGCGCCGTGTGCCGTCTTCGACGAATAACGGAAAGGTGGCGACGACGCCCTTTTGTTCATCGACCACTAAAACTCTGCGCGGCCGAATTTTCGTAATGAAGTTCAGAATTTTCGTCGATATCTGCGCGGAGCAGGTCATCATGCTCATCTTCAACTGATACTGGCCCTGCGCGGTATTCGGATTCGGCAGATTCGGCGAGGGCATCATGCGGCCGCCGGGCGGAGGATTGTTGACGGTTTGATAGCCGTTTTCATGGCGGACGCAATCGTCAGCAAGATCCCCGATTTTGCCGTCGTCGCCTTCCAGTGCGTCGAAATAGGAGTTGGCAGCCCAGATCATCACGTCGCGCGGAGTACGCTCGGAGGCAGGAACATCGTCCACAAGGTCCGCGCGCGGCGTTTGCAGCAGCGGCAAGGCCGTTTTGTCCACGCCGCGTGTGTAGATGTGCTCGATCTCCTCGATCTGATCGCGATCGACTTTCAGACGTATGGCGACGAGAGAATCCTGGCCATTGATCTTCACACGCGCCTGTTCGGCGACCTCGCCGAAAACGGGATCGGCAACGATGATCTTGAAGCTGGTCGGCTCGACCTTGGAAAGCCATAGCATTCCCTGGCCGATATTCAGCTGCGCCGCATTTTCGGTGAAGCGCACATCGCGCGCGAGCGTGGGTAGCTGCGAGGGATCGCGCGCGAAGATGGCGTTCATGTAGCCATCCATGATGTTCACGAGGCACGCGCGGTCGCAGGGCTTTACGATCGACGGACTCCACTCCGGCGCCGGGTTGGGCGCGTACGGAAGCTGCTGCGCGCCGCAGACCGCGGCGAGTACGAGCGAACCGAGCAGGACAAGCGAAAGCAATCCGCTAAGGCGGCTGGGTTTCATGTGAATCCACCCCCGAGGGCTGGAAACTATAACTTTTTCGCGGGCGGCGCAAGGACGGAGACAGATTTTTCTGCGCGGCGCTTGACGCGAGTGGAAACCGGAACATTTTGTCATTGAGACTATTTTGCGGTGGCTTTGCCGGAGGCGACGCAGGCGTCGAGAGCGTCGTGCGTTGCGCGCGTCCAGCGCGGTAGGGGGCGATTTTCCATGTATTCGAGGACGGAACCGCCGCCGGCCAGGCTCTCGTTGAATTCGTAGAGCACGGGATTCTCCTCGGGCTCGTCTTCGTCGCGCGGCCGGACGAACTGGACGTCCTGGAAGGCTTTGAATTCAGTCGCGACCGCCGGGCAGCGATCGGGCGTCAAAATCCAATCGCTCACTTTGATACCAGGCTTCACTTCATCGTAAGAGGCAGAAGGGTGCGCGGCGTGGAGCGCGGAGAGCTGCTGATACAGCGAGGAGCCTCGCGCTTCACGGAAGACCGCGCGGAGCGATTTCGGGTCTTGCGCGTTCTCGAAGAGGATGGAGTATTCGCGGAGATCGTTCAGATTACCGCGATGGACGCGCACGGCGATGAAATCGCCATCGCCAGACTCGATGGGAAAAAATTCATCGAATGCGGCCGGAAAATGCTTGGCAGCCCAACCATCAGCGGGCCGATTCTGGGAGCGAGCGGAAGGGCACAAGCATGCAATCGCCAGCGCTGCGGTGGCCGCGATTGCTACGTTGGCGCGAACCTGTAGGATGCTACCCGTGCTTATGTTCATTCGGCACGGCCTGATGTTGGTTGGCCTGTTTAAATTCGTTGAAGAGGCGTGAGATTGCCAGCGCTATGCCTCGCGAACGCCCCCTCCCGCTCGCGATGCCAATTCTCATGACATATCGGAAAATTGGATCAGAAGCGTTGATTCGGAGTTTCCCAACGGAGGTTTGCCACCTATCCGAATTAAGAATCTGGCGAATGCGGTCCTGTTCCGGGGGAATTGGCTTTGAGGGATCGTATAGACATACCGCACTTCCAGAAACGGAGAACGCCTTATTCTTATCATCGAAAGAA
>JASHWB010000123.1 GCA_030044295.1 Candidatus Acidiferrales bacterium | reverse complement strand
TTGGAATTGTTCACCAAGTTGCGCACAACCGAGTAGCTCTTCATGAAGGAGCGCGTCAGCGAAATGGCGCGCAAGGTTTCAGCGGGGAGACTGGTCATCGAGGCAAAGCTTTCCACTTCGGTGTCCGTCAGGCGGGGCGACTGAAGAACGCAACGTTGGACGAGCTTGTTGGGATCGCGAATCAGAAACATGCGCTCGGAGCGGCCCCCCTTTAAGGCCAACGTCAGGCGCTGGACTACGTTCATGTGCGCGACTTTTTGCTGCAGCGATTCGCGCTTTTGCTTGTCCGGCTCGATTTCGGCCGCCGCTTCCTCGATTTCGTTCATGGACATGGCGCCCTTTTCCATTTCGTTGAGCAGATCGCGCTGCTCGGCAGTGGGCGCTTTCGATTTGTGAATCGCCATTACGAGCTGCGGATCGTTGATGAATCGCTCGAGATCGTCGAGCAGGGCCTGGATGCCGGCGACAGTTAGAAAGGGAGCGACGCGCGTCACGTCCGATGTAGGGCAGGCGGAGTTTTTCGCCAGGGCGTCAGCAACTCCCGGCTTCTCGCCCAGGTTGTCGGAGCAATAGGCGCTGAGGTGGGGATCGATTTCTGGCCGCGCCAGCGCCGTGAGGAAGTGCTGCACCGGCTGGGTGAGCAGCACGCCTTGGGCGCGCTCGGAGATATTCGAGTCCGCATCGAAGGCCAGAACGGCGAGCAACTCAACGCGATCCTCGGGCGCGAGCGGAACGCTGCCCGCGCAAACGGCCAGCTTCTGCTCCTGGCGCGCATGGCCGGAGCAAATCTGCGAGCGAAGTTCGCCGCTAATGAGGATCTCCCGCGGGAGCGGCTAGATCGGCGCGCGTAAGCGTCACGGAGCCGGGCTGGCCCGGCGTGCCGATGGGCGGAACGGTCTGGCCGTCGAGTTCGAGCAGCAATGCGCTCGATTCGCTCGAAGACACTTCGAACTTGTCGTGCGCGCGAAACTGCTTCACGTCATTGGTCTGGACCGGCCCCTGGAAAACCACATTTCCGTCGGCGACGATCTTCACGTTTGCCGGCTTGCCGGCTTCGAGTTGCAGGGTGAGTAGGGCGGAGCTTGCGGCGGTGGCTGATGCTGGCGAATTCGGCCGAACGGAGATGGAGGGCGCGGCGGTTGCGGAAGCGTTCGCGGCGTGAGAACTCGGGCTTGGCTTCACGTGAAGCCGGTTGATTCGGGCGGCGAAGGCGGATGCGCCTCGGCTGAGTCCGATGGAAATTTCGGTTCGGTACTGCATCGCGAACACGCCGGCCGCGATCAGGATTACGAGAGCGACGAACGCAACGGCGGCAGGTTGCCAATTCCGCGACGACATTCCCTCGGCGGGAGCTCCTGCGCGGCGCGCAGCCCGTAGGACCGGTTGGTGCGAGTTGCCGTTGCCCTTGACATCGAGATCGTATTCGGCAACGAGGCTGTCTTCGTCCATGCCCAGATAGCGCGCGATGGAGCGGATGAATCCGCGGTTGAAGACGCCGCCGGGCAGCTGGTCCCAGCGTTCGCTTTCGATGGCTTCGAGGAAGCGCGTGTTGATGCGGGTGGCGGCGGCGATCTCTTCGAGGGAGACACCGCGCATCTCGCGTTCGCGCTTGAGATGCTCGCCGAAAGGTGTTGAAGACATCAAGGACCTGGAAAAAATATAGGCGGGAGCAAGGGGAGTGTCAATGCGGATGAAGATGTTGCGAGACGAAAGAACGCTTCACATTGCGGACGACGCGCCAGCATGACAGCTTGCGGCGGCGTGACCGGAGAACCGAGGGACAGTACCCATGTCTCGTCAGAGTAGTACCGCACTGCTACGCGCCCGTGTCGCCGCCGCGGGGGATTGGACTTTCGGCAATAGCGCTGGAATGGGCGTTGCGGTTTGAGAAAACGCTTCACTATAATTCCGGTGTTGCCCTCCGAACCACAAGACGCTAAGCACACTGCGGCTGCCGAGTCCGCCCGCCGATCATCGGATAGGCCATTCCCCGGCGTCGAACGCCGCCGGCACGCGCCTGTTGCCGTGGACCTTTCCTCTGAAAAAAGCGAAGTCACGGTATTTCACGAGCTTGGCAAGGCGCTGACGTCGTCGCTGCAACTCGATCAGGTGCTGCGCACCATCATGGAGAAGATCAATGAGGTGCTGCGGCCGGATACCTGGTCGCTGCTGCTGATGGACCAGGACAAGCAGGAGCTTTATTTCCAGATCGCCACCGGCAAGGGCGCCGACGCGCTCAAGGACGTGCGCATCAAGGTGGGACAGGGGCTGGCGGGGTGGGTGGCGCAATCGGGTGAAGCCGTAGTTGTGCCCGATACGAGCAAGGACTCGCGGTTTTTTGGCCAGGTGGATGAGCGAACGCATCTGGCGACGAAGTCGATTGTCGCAGTGCCGGTGCGCTTCCGCGACCAGTGCCTCGGTGTGATCGAGCTAATCAACTGCATGGGGCCGGAGGGATTCAGCCAGCGCGACCTGGCATTGCTGGAGGCGCTTGCGGACTACGCGGCGATTGCGATCGAGAACGCGCGGCACGTCCAGCGCATCCACGAGCTGACGATCACGGACGATTGCACCAGTCTCTACAACGCGCGGCACTTGAATTTCATGCTGGACACGGAGATTTACCGGTCGCACCGCTACGCGTTCGAGTTTTCGCTGATCTTCATCGACCTCGACCACTTCAAGAGCGTCAACGACACGCACGGGCATTTGATGGGGTCCAAGCTGCTCAACGAGATCGGCTCGGCGATCAAGGAGCACTGCCGGTTGATCGACCTGGCGTTCCGCTACGGCGGCGACGAATTCGTAGTGCTGTTGCCGCAAACGTCGAAGGACAACGCCATCGGCGTGGCGCGCCGCTTGCACGATTTGATCGGGGAGACGGTTTGGCTTAAAGATCCTGGGCTAAACGTGCATTTGACGGCCAGCGTGGGTGTCGCGTCCTACCCTAGCGACTCGCGGACGAAAGCCGAACTGCTGCACCTCGCCGACGAAGCTATGTACCTAGTGAAGAACTCGACGCGGGACAATGTGGCTGCTGCGGGCGCGGGAATCGTTCCCTGTAGCGATTAGCGCACGTCCACACGCGTTTTGGCAGTCACGGCAAAGCATTTCAGCTCGACCACTTCCAAGACGAAGTCCGGTGGGCGGTAAATCCGCCCCTGTTTCTGAAGAAGCATCGAATCGGCTCATTTATTTCAGCGCCGCTCTTGCTGCAGTTGTGGCACGCAAACCAGTTCCCTATACTCAGCTTCTAACTAAAAGGGGAGGCGCGAACTTTGCGCAATCGCGATGCGGCGCGTTACGCGCGCTGGTCGGCTATGGCCGCCGGTCTGATCGTCTTGGCCGTGGCGGGCGCATACATCTATCGCGCGGTGCAGCGGGGCAGGGCGCGGCGCGAAATGCCGGCAGCCGTTCCAGCGAGCGTGGAGCAACGATCAGGGGCATTCACGTACAAATCGGTGGAGCAGGGCCGCACGCTATTCACGCTGCGCGCTTCGGAAGTGACTCGATATAAGGACCACGACCGGGCGCAGCTGGAAGACGTGTGGATCACGATTTACGGCCGCGATGGGGGCCAGAACGACGACATTCACACTCGCGAGTGCAGTTACGATCCGCAGAGCGGCGGAGCGCGCTGCGAGGGCAGCGTGCAGATCGACATTGCAGGTCCAACGACGAAAAAGTCGGAGGCTGGATCGAGAACTCCAGCGCTCGAGATGGTAACCAGAGATTTAAAATTTGATCGCGAGACCGGCAACGCGTCCACGACCGCTCCAGTGAAGTTTACGTTTCCGGGCGGAAGCGGAAGCGGAGTGGGGGTGGACTACAGCACGCGCAACGCTACGGTACGAGTGGACCGCGCGATTCGGTTCCAGCTTGCGGCGTCGGACAAAACTGGTGGCTTGCCGGTGAGCGCGTCCGGAAGCAGTCTGGAAATTCATCGCAATGAACGGACGGCTGTGTTGAACGGACCCGTGAGCGTTCAGCAGGGTGAGCGCCAGCTTTCGGCGCAAACAGTTACAGTGAATTTCGACGAGTCGAACCGGGCGCGGCAAGTGTTTGTGGAGGGACAGCCCGAAATTCGCGCTAACGAGACCGGCAACGAGATCGCTGTTTCTGCCGCGCAGTTCCAGGGCGTGCTGAATCCCGCGGGATGGATTGAGCGGGTGATTGCCGATGGGAATGTCCAAGCGACGAGGAATACGAAGGCCGGCGCGGGACGCTTTTCCGCCGCTCACGTGGAATTAGCCATGATTCCGGAGCGCAACCTCGTGCAGAGCATGACGGCGACTGGGGCAGTAGCGGCGCAGTCCCGGCAATCCAGCGAGGTAGACACGCTGCGGACGGAAGCGTTGCACGTGACCTTCTCCGCTCCCGCGGCTGCGAGCCGCTCAAATGCTAAGGCTGCGCCCAACGAGATTGGACGGGAGCAGATCGAGAGCGCTGAAACTCTCGCGCCAGCGACGATCGATTTGGCGAAAGGCCCGGAGGAAACCACTGTGCACGCGACAACATTTGTTGCCCAGGCGGGCGCGGATGGACGCGTCAGAAAACTGTTAGGGCATTCGGGGGTCACGATTCGGCGAGAATCGCCCGGCGCAGTGGCGCAAATCATTGCTGCCCCAGAGTTGGCTGCGAACCTGGATTCGATCGGCGAATGGGAAACGGTACAGGAAACCGGCGGCGTGAAGATGCAGCAGGGGGAGCGGCAGGCCACTGCGAGCAGCGCGCGAATCGATCGCGCAACGAATACGATTCTCCTGGAAGGCTCGCCTGCGGTAACGGACGGCGAGAGCAGTACGACCGCGAAGCGGATGGAGTTCAATCAGAAGACCGGTGAACTGGAAGCCGATAGTGGAGTCGTGTCGACGTACGCACCGGCCGGCGAGCAGGACGCCGTCAGCCTTGGAGTGGGCGCCGCGCATATCTCCGCGGATAGGCTGACTGGCTCGGCTAACTCAGGCCACGTCACGTACACAGGGCGTGTGCGATTGTGGCAGGGCGAATCCGTGCTGGAAGCGGATCGGATCGATCTTTGGCGGGATGATAAAAGGATGCAGGCGTCCGGAAACGTGGTGGCCGTTTTTCCGCAGAGCGCTGGCCCCGCGGCTCCGTCCATTCCTGATTTCACCAAGCCGGGAAAGAAACCGGCAAAGCAATCCGGACCAACGCTTTGGAAGATCCATGCGCCGGCGCTAACGTATTGGGGCGACCAGGGCATGGCTCATCTTGAGGGCGGCGTGCTCGCGAGCTCCGACCAGGGCACGCTCCATTCTCAGACGCTCGATGTATATCTTAGGCAGCCGCCGGCGAAACCGCCGAGACAGGAATCTACGAAGGCGTCCGCGAACAAGGCACCCGTGTCAGGCGAGGGTATCGACGGCGGCCAATTGGACCGCGTGGTCGCGCGCGGGGGTGTTGTCGTGGAACAAGGCGACCGTCGCGGCATGGCTGAACAGGCGGAATATACCGCCTCCGATGGCAAATTCGTTCTTTCCGGCGGCGAACCAAGGGTTACTGACGGTTCCAACAACACGGCGACGGGCAGTTCGTTGACCTTCTATGTAGCGAGTGATACGATTTTGATTGATTCGCAGGAAGGTTCGCGCACGCTGACCAAGCATAAGGTTGAGAAATGAACCGGCATGTTGAAACTCCGGGCGGTCGATCTTAGGAAGTCGTATCGAGGACGGAAAGTCGTCGATGACGTGAACCTGGAGATTCAGCAGGGCGAAGTGGTTGGGCTGCTCGGGCCGAACGGCGCGGGTAAGACCACGACCTTTTATATATTGGTCGGCCTAGCCCGCCCCGATTACGGGCGCGTACTGCTAGATGGCGAAGACATTACCGACCTTCCCATGTACCTCCGGGCCCGCAGCGGCATCAGCTACCTTCCCCAGGAACCTTCGGTATTTCGGAAGCTGACGGTCGAGGAAAACCTGCTCGCAGTGCTGGAAACTTTGCCGCTTACGCCGGAGCAGCGCCGCGATCGCATCGAGGAGCTTTTGGCGCAAATGGGACTCGAAGGAGTACGTTACAGCCAGGCGTACGTGCTTTCCGGCGGCGAGCGACGGAGGCTGGAAATCGCGCGTTCGATGGTGCTATCCCCATCATTCGTGCTCCTGGACGAGCCGTTTGCGGGAATCGACCCACTTACAGTGGTGGACATACAGAAGATCATCGCGGATTTGAGCGGCGCGGGAATCGGCGTCCTGATCACGGATCACAACGTGCGGGACACGCTGGCGGTTACACACCGCGCGTACATCATCAACGGCGGCAGGATTCTGGCCGCCGGGTCGCCCTCCATGCTGTCCGAAAACCCGGACGTTCGGCGAATCTATCTGGGCGAGAAGTTCCGCCTCAACTGACATGAACTACCTCGCGCCAAAACTGCACCTCCGCGTCGCACAGAAGCAGATTCTGACGCCGGGACTCGTGCAGATGGTAAGCGTGTTGGCGCTCAACCGTCTTGAGCTTCGCGAGATGATCAATCAAGAGATCATGGCCAATCCGGTGCTCGAGGAACTATCCGAGGAAACGACTACCGCGGAGAATTACACCGACGAAGCGTTTCTGAAGAAAGAGACCGAAAACGTTCCAGACGAGCCGGCCGCCAATCCGTTCGACGAGTTCGATTTCGGATCCTTTTTTACGCAGTATCTGGACACTGGCGCCGAGCGCGTGGCCAGCAGCGAACACGAGGAAATTGAGAAGCCTTCCTTCGAGAAGTTTCTGTCGTCCGCATCCAGCCTCGCAGATCACCTAGAATGGCAGCTCAGCGTGAGCATTTGTTCGGAAACCGTGAGGGAGATCGCCGAGGAAATCATCGGCAATCTGGACGAAAACGGCTATCTGACCGCGACGCTCGACGAAATCGCGCAGGGCGGCAACTACTCGATGGAGGACGTGGAAGAAGCGCTGGCCATGGTGCAGGAATTCGACCCGCCGGGCGTTGCGGCGCGCGATTTACAGGAATGTCTGCTGATGCAGATCAAAGTGCTGGATCCACAGAACACGCTAGCGCAGCAAATCATCAAGGACCATTTGAAGTACCTACAAAACAATCAGCTGAAGGAAGTGGCACGCGAGTCGAACCGTCCGATTGAACTGGTGAAACGCGCCGTGGACGTAATCAAGCGCCTCGATCCCAAGCCCGGTTTGCGCTACAACAAAACCGAGCCGCGGCTGGTCGAACCGGACGTGCAGTTCCGCAAGGTTGATGGCGAGTGGCAGGTGTTCATGAACGACGACGACGTGCCGCAATTGCGCTTGAATCCAACGTATCGCCGGCTGCTAGCTCGCGACGCGGCCGATCGCGACGTCCGAAACTATGTTAAAGAGCGCTTCACCGCTGCGATCCAGTTGATGAAAAACATCGAGCAGCGCAAGCACACGATTTTGCGCGTCTGCCAATCGATCTTGCGCCGGCAAGCCGATTACCTCGATTACGGGCCCGATCATCTGCGGCCGATGATGATAAAAGAAGTGGCGGAAGAAGTCGGCGTTCATCCCTCCACGGTTAGCCGCGCCGTTGCTAATAAGTATGTCCACACACCGCAAGGCGTGCTGGAACTGCGCAGCTTTTTCTCTGAGTCCGTCAACGGCCCGCAAGGCAGCGAAATGTCGCTGCTTTCGCTGAAGCGCCGCGTGAAGCAAATGATCGACGAGGAAGATGCCGCCCACCCGCTCACCGACGAACAGATCACGAAAAGGTTGAGCGACGAGGGCATTCAGGTTACGCGCCGAACCGTCGCGAAATACCGCGAGGACATGCGCATCCCGAGCACGCACCGCCGCCGGGTGAAAGCCTAACCGTTCGCACCGTGAAGCGTTCGGAGAAGAAGCGCAACGCCCGGCAGCTCGTCATCTTGACGGGCCTGTCTGGGTCGGGCAAAGGCACCATCCTCAATACGTTCGAAGACCTCGGATTTTATTGCGTCGATAATCTTCCTGTCGCCCTGATTTCCACATTTTCCGAACTGTACGAAGAAGGCCGGGGGGAAGTGGACCGCGCGGCTCTGTTGGTGGACGCGCGCGAAGGCGCAGAAATTGAAAAACTGCCGCAAATTTATCGCAAGCTTCGCAACGAACACTCGGTCACACTTGTTTTCGTAGAAGCGAGCGACGAGGTATTGCTGCGCCGCTTCAGCGAGACGCGCCGCCCTCATCCGATGAGCCTGGGCAACTCGGTAATTCAAGGCATCCGCGCCGAGCGTCGCCGCATGGCACCCATCCGCCGGGTTGCGGACGTGGTGATCGACACGACGAAATTCACAGTACACGAGCTCCGCCAGTTCGTCATCGACCGCTTTCAGAACCCGGGCCGACGTCCGCTCCTGATTTCTGTGGTGAGTTTCGGCTTTCGTTACGGAATTCCGGCCGATGCGGACCTAGTTTTCGATGTGCGCTTTCTTCCGAATCCGCATTTCATTCCCAAGCTGCGCCCATTCAGCGGGAAAAATGCGCGGGTCGCGCGATATATCCGGTCGTTCCCCCAGACGGGGGAATTTCTGCGACGGATCGAGAGCCTGCTTACGTACCTGATCCCGCACTACATCCGCGAAGGCAAGAGCTATCTGACCGTCGCGCTGGGATGCACGGGTGGGCGCCATCGCTCCGTTGCGCTCGCGGAAGTGATCGGACGCAATCTGCATCGGAAAGGCTACTCGACGAAAGTGGTTCATCGAGACATGGACAAGTCAGGGGGGTGAGAAGCAGGGTTGCCGGACACAACCAATTACCCGCTGCGGACCCATGCCGATGCGAGATCGTGCTCCGCTGCGATAGGACGCCAGCTTCCTTTAAGCCTTGCAAGACGCCTGCGTCCTGCTTACGCTAGGTTGCTCGATCTCAAGCTGTTTCGGCGGCCAGTAGCGTAGCGGCCGGAGGCCGTTCCAGCGGCGGATCGGCCGCGTCCACGCACTTAAATCTATGGAAATTCTTTCGCACACCAGCGAGCGCGATGAGATTCGCAGGCTACTAGGCTATTTGAGGCCGTACGTGCCTCTGTTCGGGGTGGGTGTAGTGCTGCTGGCGTTCATGGGCGCGATGGACGGATTGGTGGCGCTCGCCATCAAGCCGGCGGTGGACGTGGTTCTTTCGCGGCACTCCACGGTTCACTCCCTGGTACTTTTCACGATCCCCGGCACGCAGCATGTGGTTACGCTCAACTCGTTCGTTCCTCATCAAATCCATTATGTTTGGTCGATATTCACCATCGCGCTGCTTCTGATTTTTGTTTCCAAGGGAGTCGCCGAATACTTCGGCACGATTTTGATTCAATACGTTGGCCTGTCTGGAATTACAGATCTCCGCGACCACACGTACAGCAAAGTGGTGCAGCAGCCGGTTGGGTTTTTCCAGCACAATCCTGTCGGTCGCGTAATGTCCGCCGCAATCAGCGACATCGAGCAGATTCGGAGTGCATTTTCCGACTGGCTGGCCGACTTAGTGCGGCAGGTGTTCAGCTTGATCGCGTTCGTAGCAGTGCTGCTGATTATCGACTGGCGTATGGCGCTGGCATCGGCTGCGCTGATTCCGCTCGTCGTGCTACCCGTGGGGAAGCTCGGACGGAAGATTCGGCGGTCGTCGGAAAAGAGCCGCTCGCGCCTGGCCGATTTAAGCCAGATTTTGCAGGAGACCCTCAGCGGCAACCGCATTGTAAAAGCATTCGGTATGGAGCGATTCGAAATCAACCGCTTCCGCGAAGCGGGGCGCAACCTGCTGCGTGAAAATATGCGCTGGATTCGAGCGCTCGCAGCAACCTCACCGATCATGGATCTGCTGGGCGCGGTCGTGATTTCGGGAGTTATCTTATTTGCGCGCGGCGAAATCAACGCCCAGCGTATGACCATTGGCGCATTCATGGCTTTCGTCTTTGCGCTCTTTAAGGCGTACGAGCCGGTGAAGGCAATTGGCCGCGCGTACCAGCTTTTCCTGCAAGCGGCTGGAGTATCGGCGCAGGTTTTTGCGTTTATCGACCGTCCTGAGGAAGTGATGGAAGAGTCTGGCACGAAAGTGCTGCCCCGCTTTTCAGAATCCGTCGAGTTCGATCACGTAAGCTTCTCGTACGAAAGCGGCCCATTGATACTGCGCAACATTAAGCTTTCGGTTCCCGCGGGCTCGGTCGTTGCGTTCGTCGGATCGAGTGGCGCGGGCAAGACGACGCTCGTCAACCTTCTGCCGCGCTTCTACACCGCCACGTCCGGCTCCCTGCGCATGGATGGCTGTGATGTTCGCGGCGTGACTTTGCGCTCCTTGCGCGAACAGATT
>JASHWB010000122.1 GCA_030044295.1 Candidatus Acidiferrales bacterium | reverse complement strand
TGATGGAGGAAGTCGTCGAGGCACTCACGAAGCCATTGGGTGAAGACGAGCGTGTTAATGAATACGCGCCCGTAACACGCACCGGCATCCGCCAAACTCTGCTTGAGCCAGATACGGAAGATAATCTCCAGCGCCTGTTTTACGAACGCGGCTGGACGGATGGCCTACCCATCATCCTCCCTACCGAAGAACGCGTTGCGGGTATGCTCGCCGGAACGACCCATGCTCCGGATGAAGCGGTAGGCGAAATCTATCTGCACGATACGCGCGAGCACATGAAGTTCACAGTGGAGATGGTCGCGATCGTCGCCGTGATGGCCGGCGCGCGTCCGGAGCACTTGCCCGTTCTTCTGGCCGTCGCTTCCACCGGGCAGCCTTCAATTCCCGGATCGACCACACCGTTTGCCACCATGCTTCTGGTGAACGGCCCGATTCGTAACGAAATCGAAATGAATTCCGGCATTGGCGCCTTCAGTCCCCGCACGCTCGCGAATTCGGTCATCGGGCGCGCCTGGACGTTGCTGACGGTCAACTGGGGCTACATGCGGCTCCGAAAGCAGTTTTGGACTTCTCAAGGCAACCCCATCGGCTACAACAACATGTGCGTTGCGGAAAACGAGGAAGCAAGTCCCTGGGATCCCTACCACATGCAGAAAGGATTCAAGCGCGAGGAAAGTGCCGTCAGCCTGTTCCGCGGATGGAATTTTATCAATAATGTGGTGGGATCTTCGCACCGGTCGATTGGAGAAGATATGTTCACGCAATTGCGGCCCTTGCCCGGTCTCTTTTCCGCCGCAACAATCATCCTCGATCCGCTCGTAGCCCGGCATCTCAAGAATAACGAGGGCTTCCAGACCAAGCTCGATTTCTGCCGTTGGCTCTCGCAAAACTTCAAAATGCCGGCGGGCGAGTTCTGTGACAACGATCTGATCGACATGCTGATGGGCCCGCTCGCCAATCAGGGCGTCGAGCCCTACGCCACGTGGAAAAAACTTCCTAAGGAAGCGCTCATCGCACCCTACAACAACTCCGAGAATATGAACCTCCTCGTCGTCGGGGGTGAAACGAGCCCGATGTGGAAGGTTTCGGATTTTTCATATACCGTGAGCGCGTCTGTAGACAAATGGCGCGCAAAACCGCTCAGCGATGAATGCGCGGACGGAAGTTGCGGGCTACCAGATGAGCCGAGCAGGAACTAGAAAAAAGCAGTAGCAGCGAAATGAAGCGGCTGAAGAAGTTCGGGAAATTCGAGAAAAGCGAAGCGGTAGGCAATTCGGTATTCAAAGTCACTAACGATTTGTAACATGCCGGGCGAGCCCGGACTGCGGACTTAATTCGAGGAGGTGGATGGTCATGGATCGAAGAAAAATGTTGGCGTTGCTGGGTGCCAGCCCCGCTCTCGTCGCTGGCAGTTCGTCCTTTGCGCGCTCGGCTCCTCTGCCGTCCTCCAGGGCCGCGGGTTGCGGAGCGGAGGGTTTGGTTTCCGTGCTGAACCCCGGCATTGAAACCAGACTGGCGAATCGCGTGCCGCTGGCGCCTCGACTTAGCACCTTGCAAGGAAAAACGATTTATCTTGTGGATTTCGACTGGGGAGGAATGCAGCAGAACGGCGCTATTCAGCACGAAATGGAGAAATGGTTCGCGCAACACATGCCCGGCGTCAAAACCATCTACAAGATTAAGGGCGGTAATTTCGTGACCGATGATCCCGCGCTATGGAAGGAGATCGCCGACAACCACGGAGATGGTGTAATTATCGGTGTCGCGGGTTGACACGGCTGCGTCGCGTCCGTGAGCCGCGAAGCCGGAGAGATCGAGAGCAAGTATCACATCCCCACCGTCGCTATGGCTGGTGACAACGTCGTGTCCTTTGGCCTGGGTGCCTATTTCAAGTACGACAGCGGCATGCCCCTTCGCTTCGTCGGCGTTCCATTTCCCTTCGCTGGCCAGCCACAGGCGATCGTCGCAAAATTCGTCCAAGGCAACGACATGGTCAGCGGTAAACCTTTCATGCAGGCCATCGTGGATGCGCTCACCAGCCCGCTTACGGCTGCGGAGCAGCTGTCCGGGCCTGCTCCTGGTTCGGCGGAGCCGGAACCGCGCATGCTACCGCCGGATACGCCCGATAATTTGCAGCGGCTCTTTATCGCAAGAGACTGGACCGACTACAACCCCGTAATCCTGCCGACCGAAGAAAAAGTCGCGGCCATGCTGAAAGGGACCAGCCGCCGGCCGGACGAAGTTGTAAAGTCCTCGTCCGGCACATTTGGTTCGCACCGCCCGTTCACCGTAGAGAAAGTCGCAACCATTGCGGTGATGGCCGGCGCTAAACCCGATTACTTGCCGGTCATCCTCGCGCTCTCCACGCGAGTGCCGTACATGGACTCGACAACCTCGATCGCGCAAATGATCGTGGTGAACGGGCCGATTCGCAACAAGATCGGGATGAACTCCGGACTGGGGGCGTTAGGGCCTGATAACGAAGCAAATTCCGTCATCGGCAGGTCGATGACCCTCATTCACAAGATTATCCAAGGTTATAAGGAGGGCGTCACGGGCTTTGCCTCGCTCAGTAACCCGCTACGCTACGACAACCTTTGCTTCGCGGAGAACGAAGAATCCCTGCCGGAAGGGTGGCAGCCCCTGCACGTACAGATGGGACACAAGCCTTCCGATAATGTTGTGACCATCTTTACGGGCTGGAACTTCATCAACAGCACCGGCTGGGCCGCGCAGCACTACGCTCCGCAACTGCTGATGCGCGATTACATGGCGTCGCTATCGGGAATGGGCGCGACGATCATCATGGATCCCTCCGTCGCCGAACTGCTCAAAGGCGCTCAGGGATTCGATACCAAGGAAGCGCTCGGCAAATGGCTCTCCGAGAACGTCGAAAAGAATGCCGAGTCGTATTGGGGAAATTCCATCGTCTCGAGCATGCTGGCGCCGCTCGCGCGGCAGGGGCTGAAGCCGTACGCCGATTGGTTGACCGTTCCGGGCAACACGATGATCAAGCCGTTTGCCGCGGGTAATAGCATCAACTCCGTGGTGGTCGGCGGCAAGACGGCCAGCGTCTGGTTCGCAACGGATTTCAGGCCGGAGGGTGGCACGTCTATCGACGAATGGGCCTGAACTTGACGCCATGAGGCGCCGCGTTTCCTCGAAACGCGGGCTTTGCAGCGGACGCGATCCAGCGAATCGACTAATCTAGCGGCGCTGGCGGGAAGATCTGCCTTGGGGAACGGTTTGCTGGTACATCTCCTCGGCTCGCTCCGCGAGCAAATCCAGCACGCGCTCTACCTCGCTTCGTTGCTGCCCGCGCAGTAGCTGGCGCTGATACTCCTCCGCAACGGGAGCGATCTGGCGCAAGAGCGCTTCTCCTTTCTTGGTCAACGAAAGCGACGATGCGCGGCTATCCGCTGGATGCGCCGTCTTTTTGATGAGCTTCCTGCGCAGCAAACCTCGCAGAGAGCGGCTAATCCATGCCTTGTCGATGTGCGTTCTGCGGCTCACCTCGTTGACGGAGATCGGCTGGTGCGCTCCCAGAATGATCAAAATTCGCAAGTCCGTCGGCTTTACTCCAAAGCGGCCGCCGAACGTAATTTTGCCGATGCGAAGAATCAAGTCGGCGACGCGGACCACGCGGACCGACACAAGCTGGATCAACGTGTCGATGTGAGGAGCGCGTTCGCGATGCTCCAGCTTCGCAGGATTTGCGCTGCGCATTGCGGCAGGTTCAATTTGGCTGCGGCGCACAAGCGGTTGCGCGCCGTCGGCTGCTGTCGCCATTTCTTCTCCGGAACCGATAATGCCTCAGTATAGAAGAACTCTGCTTGCCTGCCCAAGCTTCAACGCGACTCTCTCTTGCGCTCGCCGAGCCTGCGTCATGTTCCGCGCGCAATGCTGTCTTGACAACAATGGAACCATGCAAGTATACAGGTGCGGCGATTCGCGCGTACGATTTTTTCAGTCGATCTGATGACAAGGCGGGAGGAACCCGGAATGATTCATAAAATCTTGCC
>JASHWB010000121.1 GCA_030044295.1 Candidatus Acidiferrales bacterium | reverse complement strand
GTGCAGTCCAGTCCGTGGCGGCGGGGAATATTCCGCTGGCCGAAAGCCGCAGTTTAGGGATTAGAACGAAGGCGACCTGAAATGAGCGCGCAGGACCTGTCAGTTAAATCCGCCGAGCACGAGGCCTTAACCGCGGCTGCTCCCTCTTCCGCAAACCATGTCAGCCACGTTCTGACCATCGAGGAAATTCGCGAACTGGCCAAGGAGAGTGGCAAGCCCGCGGAAACTCTGATGAAGGTCGTCGCGCTGATTGCGCGCCGCTCGCAGACGGACGTCTGCTCCGTATATCTCCTGGAGCCGGACCGCAGCCATCTGGTCCTCGCCGCCACCGTTGGACTTCGTCAGCAAAGCATCGGCAATCTTCGTCTCGCCGTGTCCGAAGGGTTGGTTGGCTCGGTCGCGGAATTGGTGCGTCCCATTGCCGTCGAAGAAGTCACCAGCCATCCTCGCTTCAAGTATTTTCCAGAGGCCGGAGAAGAAGGTTATCACTCGTTTCTCGGTGTACCTCTGATCGATCGGGGCGTCCTGCTCGGCGTCCTGGACGTGCAAACGGTCGAGTGCCGGGCGTTCACCGAAGGCGAAATCCGCATGCTTTCCGAAGCCGCTGCGCAAGTAGCGCCGATCGTCAGCGAGGCCCGCACTCTCGGCCGTTTCATCGCTCCTTTGCAAGAGCGCCTTTGGACTCTTGCCCGGAATCTCTGGTGGACCTGGGATCAGGATTGCGCCGCGATTTTCAGGGATTTGGACCCGGTTCGCTGGACGCAGCTCCGCCACAATCCCATCCTTTTGCTCGCGGAAATTCCGCTCGAACAGCTTGAGCGCCGCGCTCGTGACATCGCTCTGCACAGCCGTGTCAATTACGCCTACCGCCGCCTGCGCGAATACGTGGACGCCGACCGAACCTGGGGCGCGCGGCATGCCGGCGTTCTTCGTCCCCGGCCGGTCGCATATTTCTCCGCGGAATTCGGGATTCACGAGTCGATTCCCATTTACTCCGGCGGGTTGGGAGTTCTCGCCGGCGACCATATCAAGAGCGCGTCCGATCTTGGAATACCGCTCATTGGCATCGGTCTCTTTTATAGCCAGGGATATTTCCGCCAGCGCATCGACCTGAACGGTTGGCAGCAAGAAGAATACATCCCCTCGGATGTGAACTCGCTTCCCATGCAGCCGGCCATCGGCAAAACCGGCGAGCCGGTAGTCGTCCAGATCGAAACTCGTCGTGGCGCTCTTCGCGCGCGTGTTTGGCGTGTCAACGTCGGCCGCTGCGACCTGCTCTTGCTGGACTCGAACGTCGAAGGCAATGCGCCCGAAGACCGTGAGCTCACCTCGCGTCTATACGGCGGCGACCGCCGCGTCCGCATTCGCCAGGAATTGCTCCTCGGCGTCGGAGGCTATCGCGCGCTCACGGCGATGGGCATCACGCCCGGCGTCATTCACCTCAACGAAGGTCACAGCGCTTTCGTCACGTTGGAGGCCATTCGCGAACGGATGCAGGATGAAGGCCTGTCATTTGGCGAAGCTGTGCCGCGCGTGTTTCGCGAAATCGCGTTCACCACGCACACCCCGGTGCCCGCCGGGCACGACCGCTTTGGTTCCGAACTTGTCGAAGAACATCTCGGGCCCCTGCGGGAGCAGCTGGGCATTTCCCATGAAACGCTCATGGGCCTCGGTCGCGAAAACATTACCAATCAGCAGGAAGAGTTCTGCATGACCGTACTCTGCCTGAAACTCTCGCGCCGCGCCAACGCCGTTTCGGCTCTCCACGGAGAAGTTTCGCGCGCCATGTGGGCGGATTTGTATCCGGGCCGCTCGGAAGATTCGGTACCCATCGGCCACATCACCAACGGCGTGCACGTTCTTTCCTGGCTCGCGCCGCAGATGTCCCGCCTTTACGACCGCCATCTCGGCGTTGGCTGGCACGAGCAGAGCAGCGAAGCGCGTATTTGGGAGCGAATCGAGGCCGTCGATGATGGCGAGCTTTGGGAAGCGCATCTCAACCTGCGCGCGCACCTTCTCGAATATGTCCGCTACACCGCCGTCGAGCAGGCGAAGCGCCGCGGCGAGCCCGAGGAGACCCAGCAACTTCTGTCCCGCGCCCTCAGCCCGGACGCGCTCACCATCGGTTTCGCACGCCGCTTCGCCACGTACAAGCGCGCGAATTTGGTCCTTTCGGACCTCCAGAAGTTTGCCCTGCTCGTCAACGATCCGAAGCGGCCCGTGCAGTTCGTCTTCGCCGGCAAAGCCCACCCGGGTGACGAACCCGGCAAGCGCATGTTGCAGGACATCATGCGCTTCATGCACAACCCGCAGTTCATCGATCGATTCATCTTCATCGAAGATTACGATATCAACGTCGGCCGGCAGTTCGTGCAGGGCGTGGACGTCTGGTTGAACAATCCTCGCCGGCCGCAAGAAGCGTCCGGCACTAGCGGACAAAAGGTCGTCCTGAACGGCGGCCTTAATCTCTCCATTTTGGACGGCTGGTGGGCCGAAGCGTACGACGGCCTCAACGGTTTCGCCATCGGCAACGGCCGCACGCATTCCAATATGCACGTACACGACGAGCGCGACGCGGAAAACCTCTATCGCGTCTTGCGCGATGAAGTGATCCCGCTCTTTTACCAGCGCGATCGCGACGGCTTGCCACGCGGGTGGATCAAGCGCATGAAGCGCGCCATTCGTACGCTCGGCTGGCGCTTCAACGCCGACCGCATGGTCATGGACTACACGCAGCGCTGCTACTTGCCCGCCGCCGGCGGCACCTCCAGCGACATGCACCGCCTCTAAGCCTTCCGCGGCTTCACGCTGAATTCGGAAGGATCAATCGGAAAAGCCGCGCGAATCTTCTGCCGAGGCCGCGGAAGTTGCGCGCCGGAGCGTCCTCGCATCAGCCGTGCATGAATGAGCGAAGCCGCTCGGATCATTCTCGTCGCCCGTTCTCGTCTCTGCTATCGTTTTTCTAGCGCGCTTATTGGCCCGGCTGAGGAGTGTAATAGCGCTCA
>JASHWB010000120.1 GCA_030044295.1 Candidatus Acidiferrales bacterium | reverse complement strand
ATGAGCTTTATCAAGCTTCCGCACGAAATATATTTTGAACCTGTTCTCGGAGAACCTGATGTCTCCACGCGTGATTTCAACGTCGCCAGTGATCGACGTGGCCGTGCGAGTAAATGCCGTCCACGTTTTCGCGCGTGCGTTCCCGGCGTTCGCCCCTGGCGCTTCGGCCGGCTTCGTCTGCCTGGCGCGTTGAGCAGTAGAAAGCCCCTGTGCGAACGCCAGCGCGGGCGGCCTGATCTGAACCGGACCAAATAGCATTAGCAGTGCTACAACGAGTCCACTTCTTCTTAAAGCATAAATGTTGGACCCCAGGACCGTTGTTGACGAGCCGTCTCGGAGCCGCCGAGGCGCTCTGGCAGCAGAGTCATATTCATTCGCGCGTCTGGACTTACCACCCATAGCAATATCAATGCCCAACTTAGAGGCAGGTCTTTTCGAACGCTCTATCCGCCGGCGATGGCGCCGATGACGTAAAAAGGTTCTGCGCCGCTGATGATGGCATCGGGCAGCGGCGCGTCGGGTGACTCTAGTGACCAATCCTCGGCGCAGACGAAGTAGCGCAGAAACGGGCGGCGCTGCTGCGTGACGTGGTCCCGAATCGTGCCACGCAGGACGGGATAGCGGCTTTCGAGTGCGTCGAGCACTGCGCGCGTGGTGACAGGTCCAGCGACATCGACCTGCACTTCGCCATCGACCTTGGCGAGGGTGCGGAGATGCGCCGGAATCACCACGCGAATCATGGCAACGTTTGCACCTCGACGGAGAAAACGGCCGGGAGGTTTTCGACTATCGGCGCCCAGGTGTCGCCGGCGTCGGCGGAGCAATACACCTGGCCGCCGGTGGTGCCGAAGTAGACGCCGCAGGAGTCGAGAGAATCGATGGCCATCGCGTCGCGGAGAACGTTGACATAGCAATCGCGCTGCGGCAGACCCTTGGTGAGCGGTTCCCATTCGTTGCCGCCGCTGCGGCTGCGATAGACCTGTAATTTGCCATCGATGGGGAAATGGTGGCCGTCGCTCTTGATGGGAACGACGTAGATCGTTTCGGGTTCGTGCGCGTGAACGTCGATCACGAAGCCGAAATCGGTGGGCAGCTTGCCGCTGACTTCGCGCCACTGGTCGCCAGCGTTGTCGGTACGCATCACGTCCCAATGCTTCTGCATAAACACGGTGTCCGGACGTGATTTGTGGAGCGCGATGTGATGGACGCAGTGGCCCACTTCGGCTTCAGGATTAGGAATGTAATTCGATTTCAGGCCTTTGTTGATGGGCTTCCAGGTTTTGCCGCCGTCGTCGGTGCGGAACGCACCCGCGGCGGAAATGGCGATGTACATGCGCTGCGGATTTTTGGCGTCGAGCAGGATCGAGTGCAGGCCCATGCCCCCAGCGCCAGGGCTCCATTTCGGTCCTGTGCCGTGGCCGCGAAGGCCGGAAAGTTCATGCCAGGAGTGCGCGCCATCGGTGGATTTGAAAAGGGCGGCGTCTTCGATTCCGGCGTAGACGGCGTCCGGATCGGTGAGCGAAGGTTCCAGGTGCCAGACGCGCTTGAATTCCCAGGGATGCTGCGTCCCGTCGTACCACTGGTGCGTGGTGAGCGGTTTGCCGGTTTCGGGCGAAACGTCGTACACGAACTTATTGCTCGCGCCGGAGGGAAACTCACCCGGAGCCGGCATTTTTTCGCCGCCGGGAGTCTCCCAGGTTTTGCCGCCGTCGCTCGAACGCTGAATGATTTGGCCGAACCAACCGCTGGTTTGCGAGGCATAGATCCGATTGGGATCGGCAGGCGAGCCCTTCATGTGATAAATCTCCCAACCAGGAAAGAGGGCTTCGCTGACAGTCCAGTTTTTGCGCTTCCCGTCGGAAGACAGAATGAAGGCGCCTTTGTGGGTCCCGACTAAAACGCGAACGTTGCTCATAGCCTCTCCTCGTTTGACTCAAAAATTTGCCATGGCCAAAGCCCTAGAAATCCTGGGCGCTATCGCAGGGCTGGCTGCCTTCCTCCAAGCAAAAAAAGAGCCCGATGTTGTTCGCGCCGCGCGACGTCCAAATCCTTGGCGCAAAGCGCGAGCGGTGATCGCATGCCGCGCTGAAGCGCGGCGCTACACAACCGGTGCATGTTGGCAGCCCAGCTAACGTTCACGGCCAGATCCAGCGGCCATCAATTTGCAGCGGCCGATCATCGCGCTCGGCCCAGCGGCGGTGAACCTCACCCAGGATTGCCGCACGGTGCTTGGCCATGGCGTCGATGGCCGCACATGATACTTGGCCCTCACGGCCCTTCCGCTCGTGGCGTGAACCCCAAATGAGCAGCTCCAGGAGAACTGGCGCGAGGTCGATTCCCTTCTCGGTGAGCCGGTAGCTGCCGCGCCTGCCGTCCGCCGGATCAGCCGCGGAGAAGATGATTCCCGCGGCCTCGAGCCTTCGAAGGCGATCCGCCAGAATGTTGGTAGCAATTCCCTCGCCCGATTCCTGGAACTGCTTGAACGTCCGAAACGCGCGCACCATCATGTCCCGAACGATCAGCAGAGACCAGCGATCTCCGAGAATTTCGAGCGATGCGCTTACAGGACAATCGGAACGACGGGTTGGCTTCCTCCTGCTGGGCACTCGGGGGAAGGTATCAAAGTAGCTTTCGTATT
>JASHWB010000011.1 GCA_030044295.1 Candidatus Acidiferrales bacterium | reverse complement strand
CCTTGGTGTCGTAACCCTGCTCCTTGAGGCTTTGCGCGCAGATCGGCTCGCACAATAGCAGCGCGCCAAAGAACCCGGTAAAGTCGTAGAAGAGATCAACATACTGCTGGTCGAAACGAGGCGTGCCGCCTACGCCACTTCCCTTTCCGACCTGGCCGGCGGAGATGCTGTTCCCCGAGAACATACTCACTACGTTGTCTTCTTTCTTGAAACCGTGCTGGACGTGGAAAGGCTCCCAGGGACTGGCCTCTTCGTTTTCAGCCATGATGAGGTTCATGTAGTTAAGCGTGTTGCCCATGTCTCCCATATAGGTCTGGCCGGGAATTCCGGCATTGCCTAGGTTCTTGGAGATAAGAGTCCAAGCGCGGCCGATGGTGGCGTTCGCTTGCGCGAACGGACCGAGCGCGCCGATGCCGGAGTTCATATTGAGCTTGTTTCGGATCGGACCGTTGATCAGCGCGCCGTACGCGAGATCGTTGGTGGAACTGATCAGCGAAATGTACCCAGAAGCTGAAATGGCCAAGAGCACCGGCATGTATTCGGGCCTGGCGCCGGCCATCACGGCGCTAATCGCGACGTGCTTCACCGTGAAAGTCCATGCTTCTAGTGCGTTCGTTCCGCCTGCCGCCGCCAGTTTGCCGACGATTTCATCCGGATGATGGCTGGTGCCTTTCAGCATTTCGTCGACAGCTTCCTCAGTGGGAATAATGATGGGCAGATAATCCGTATAGCCGTTGTTGCGATAGAACTCCTGCAGATTTTTCGGCGTATCCGCATCGAACTTTTCGGGGCCGACCGAGGGCGTTTCCGTGCCAGTCCTTTTATCGGCGTCCGTAAGAGGCTTCGTAAGCGCGTTGATCACTTCCTGCATCATCGGCTTATCCGTGGCGGGATCGGGACCGTTCATATAGGTCCAGAGCTGGTCCGGAGATTTTCCCCATACTGGATGGGGCGAGAACACAAGGCGCAGAGTGGGCATTCCGCGGTGGGCGGCGTTCAATTTGCATTCCTGCTCGAACGCGACCGTCACGATCGGGCAAGTCGGGACTCCCATCTTCTCAAGCGTTACGCAGTGACCGACGGTCGCTGGGGCGCAAGAGCTTCAATGCCCGACACCCATGATGACGGCGGCGCCGGCGGCTTTTACCTCGGCCCACAGTTTCGGATCATCCTGCGGATAATCGCCAAACTTGCGGCGGTAGATGGTCTTGACGGTGGGCATGTGGTCGTGGAACCAGCGCTGCATTTGCTGGAAGAAGACGTTGCCATTGTTAAAGCCGATGTCCACCATGTAGACGGCTTTCCCGTCGAGAGAGCTGAAAGACGGCCGGCGTGGCGCCATGGGCAGAAGTTGGATCGCCGGCGGCATGCCTTTCGGGTTCAGTCCCACCAGCTTGTATTCGCCGCTGCTGGAAGCCTGCGCTGACTGCGCGTGCGCGGAGGCTGCCGTTCCTGCCAAAAGTGCCGGAGAGATACCGAGAGCCTGCAACAACCTTCGTCGATTGATCTTCATGAGGACCTCCTAATGAGACGCCGAATCATATCACCGCGTAGGCGATCCGGCGCCTCGTCAATCTAGGTTATTAGGAGTAAAACTTCATGCCGAACTGGATGATTCTCGGCGGAACTGCAGCGCTGCACCATCAACGGCGCAGCCCCCGATTCACCGGCGCTTGATGAATGTGCCGGTGTGCAGCTCGGCGGCAGCCTGGCGCAACTGCTCCTGGGTATTCATCACGATGGGACCGTACCAGGCAACTGGCTCCTCGATGGGCTTACCGGAGACGAGTAAGAATCGAATGCCCGCGTCGCCCGCTTGCACGCTGATTTCGTCACCGCGATCGAAGAGGATCAGCGAATGGTTCTTTGCGTCGTACACGGGCGGTGCATTCGGATCGACTACCTTGTCGGTCAGAACCCCGCGGGGATCGGAAGCGCCGCGGAACGAACCGGAACCGGCGAAGACGTAAGCGAATGCGTTGCGAGTGGTTTCGATCTTCAGCCGCTTGTTCGTACCGGCGGGCACGAAAATGTCGAGATAGCTAGGATCGGCGGCGACTCCCTCGACTGGTCCCTTCTTGCCCCAGAATTCGCCGCAAATCACGCGCACGCGCGTGCCATCATCATCGGTGACCTCCGGGATGGCGTTGGACGGGATGTCCTGATAGCGCGGATCCGTCATCTTGAGCGACGAGGGCAAATTAGCCCACAGCTGAAAGCCATGCATGCGGCCCTGCGAATCGCCTTTGGGCATTTCCTGGTGCAGAATGCCGCTGCCCGCCGTCATCCATTGAACGTCTCCGGCAGCCATTTTGCCTTTGTTGCCCAGGCTATCGCCGTGCTCGACGGAGCCGGCCAGAACGTACGTGATGGTTTCGATTCCGCGATGCGGATGCCACGGAAAACCGGCGAGGTAATCAGCGGGATTGTCGTTGCGAAAGTCATCGAGCAATAGAAACGGATCGAAGTCTTTCGTCTGACCAAAGCCGAAAGCGCGCTGCAATTTCACGCCGGCACCTTCAATGGTCGGCTTGGGCTCAATAATCTTCTTTACTGGACGGAGTGACATAGCGTTCTCCTTCTGTGCGAACTTCTAGCACAGATTTGCCTTTGTAGTGATGAAAGGAAGGCGGTTCAGACGGCAGCCGCCGTTGCTCGCAACTGGTTGCGCGTCTTCCGAAGTAAATTGGATGCGCGTGCACGATATTCGGTTCAACACCTCCAAGTCGCCGGGCAAAAGGCCAAGGAGTACAATTGTCGTGTGCTGACCTGCGTTCATTGCGGCGAACCGATTGAATGCGCTGAGGGTGTATGGTTCCATCCATACCGGCGATTCAGAAGCCAACGCGGCCAGTTGCCGACTCTCTGCGATTTCGGGGCGCGGATCGGTCCCACGCAGGCCGCGCCGATAGCCATAACTCCCGCCGACCGAGATTTTCTGCATTCCGTTCACGTATTTGCAGACGATGACAGCTTTCTTCTAGAGGCGCTCTGGCTGGACTGGCAGCACGCAAACACGCACCGAGGGCCCCGCCCTTGCGCCGTTTGCCGCGCGCCCGCGGGTGGCCAGCACGCGCTGGAATGCCAGAATGGTGCGCGAATGACATTTAACCTTAGCAAAACCCACCAGAGGCGCGCCGCCTAAAATTCGGCAGAAGCAATCTGGCAATATTGCCCGGTTTTCAGTTACGCGCGGGCCAATCCCGTCGTGAAAGACGCGAAGTCTGCGATATCAGGAAGAGTGGAGTGAGCCGAATCCCGCGTGACCATGGCGCATCGCATATAAGTGGAACACCTTAATCGAGGAGCAATCCATGGCGAGAATCGAAGGCGCTGATCCGCGGAAGATGAGTTTCGGAGCGGGGCTGTTCGTCCGTTTTGCATACTGGGCGACGAAACGAAAATTGGGCAAGGTGCCTGCGCCCGCGCAGATCATCGCTCATCACCCGCGGAACTTATGGGGTTACGCCGAGATGGAACAAGCGCAGCAGGCGGCGAAACGCGTCGATGCAGGGCTCAAGAATCTCGCGGACCTGCGTGTGGCCACGCGCGTCGGTTGCCCCTTTTGAATCGATATCGGGTCTGCCTTCGGCAGGCGGAGCGGCATCAGCCTGGAAAAAATACAAGCGCTCGCGGATTACGAAACCAGCCCGTTATTCGGTCCCACCGAGCGGCTGGTGTTGCGATACGCGGATTGCATGACAGATACGCCCGTCGAGGTGCCGGATGACATGTTCGACGAGCTAAAGCGGATTTTCACGCCGGCGCAGCTTGTGGAGCTGACTTCCTTGATCGCATGGGAAAACTATCGCGCCCGGTTTAACCACGCTTTTGGCGCGGAAGCTGAGGGGTTCAGCGAACCAGGATACTGTGCGATTCCTGCCACTCGCAGATCGTACCAGGAGGCGGCAAAGCGGCAACGCGCCTGACCTGACCAGCAGCGCGCGGAATGGCTGACAAACCGTCGCGCGCGCGAATCGAGCGGGCCGTACGCTGGACGGGCCTCCGAACTGCCGCAGCAATAGCGTCTGCAGGACCACTTCGAAGAACTTCAACGTGATTGTCACGGCAGAAAGAAGCGAGGCCGTGACCTCGCCATCGAATACCGTAGTCCTGCACGGTCACATCGCCGATTAAGCAGGTCGGGCACATCCACATCAACCCATCGGGACCCGCGACCGGAGCGGTCGCGGGCTCGATGGCCCCGGATTTCTGCTTTTACCTTCTGTAGGCTGGGTCGATCCGTCCCCATTCGGGCAGTTGGCGGCGGTCAAGCATCACTTCAGCGACCCAAGCACCTAAATGCACGGATAGCATGACGCCATGTCCGGCGTAGGCTCCAAGCACAAACCCATCGTGACTCCGCGGATGATGGGCGAACGCCGGCGACCAGTTCTCCCGAAACGAAATCGGCCCGCCCCACCGGTGCGTGAATCGGGCGCTTGCGAGTACCGGATGCAAGCTCCGCACGCGCCGCTCAAGCGAAGCAAACATCCGGGATGCATCCGCCCCCGCAATATCGATATCCCGCAAGTCACCCGATTCAGGTGGGCTCACCAGTCCTGCGCCCCAGACAATTGAATTATCGGAACAGAGGCGTCCCCACAAGTACGGCAGATCGACGGTATAGAAGGGCTTGCGCTCAATCAGCCCCAGCCGGGAAAGCTCCTCGTCCGACAACGGCGCGGTTGAAGCGGCCAAAGTTAGGCGCGGCTGTACGCGCTCGGCGAGTCCGGAAAGCTCCATCGATAAGGCGCTCGTTGTGATAAGGATTTTCTTCGCACGCACATTTCCGCCGGAAAGCTTCAGCGTGGATTGCGAATCCCATTCGATCGCACGCACCGGCTGGTGCTCAAAAATTTTTGTGCCGAGGCGATGCGCAGCTTGCGCTAACCCACTCACCATTTTCCCAGGATCGATTGTGCCGCCGGGAACTTCGTTGACAACGCGTAATGCGCCGGAATCGCGCCAATCGATCGCAAAGCGGGCCGGTACGCTCAACGGCTGACTTGCTGCATCGCCGCGAGCAATTTCCCAGGCGCCCGGTAATTGCAGGTCGCAATCGACCCCGAGCTTTTGCAAAATGCCGGCGGTACCGGCAAGGACGTCGCCAAGGCCGGGCAGGTCACCGGCTGCGGATTCGGCTAGCGCCAAGCCACCCGTGCGGCCGCTCGCGCCGGCACCGATGTGAGAAGCTTCAAAAAGAGCGACAGACGTTTGCGGGGAAATGAGCCGCAGCCAGGCCGCTGCCGCAAGACCTGAAAAACCGCCGCCGACAATCGCGACGTCAATCGAGGCCGGCAGAGAGAGCTCCGGCGGATGGAAATCGATCCTCCACGGGGCAACGCCCCAGCGATCGCGCGCGACGTCAGGCATGACAGTCTTTGTCGGGGAGGCCCTTGGAAGCAAAGAAACGCCGTCGCTAGGTAGCGGCGACGGCGGGTGAATTTGACTTCAGAAACTTCGCAGTACAAGCGGAACGAGTTAGAGGATCGGCTCGGTCCAGTTCTGAAGCGTGTGCTTGACGTGAGCCATAAATTGATGAGCCACCGCTCCATCCACAACCCGATGATCGTAGGAAAGGGTCAGATAGACCATCGAGCGGATGGCAATCGCGTCATCGATCACTACCGGGCGCTTTTCGATCGCACCCAGGCCGAGGATCGCCACATTGGGCTGATTGATTACCGGCAAGCCGAAGAGTCCACCGAACACACCGGGGTTGGTAATCGAAAACGTGCTTTCTTGCACCTCTTCGGGTTTGAGCTTCTTATTGCGCGCCCGCTCCGCCAGATCGTTGACGGCGCGCGCAAGGCCAAGGAAATTCTTCTCCTCGGCGCTCTTGATCACCGGAACGATCAGGCCCCAGTCGAGCGCCACGGCCATCCCAATATTGCACTCCTTGTGCAGAACGATGTTCGTACCATCGACGGATGAGTTGACTGTCGGAAATGCGCGCAAACCCTCGACCGCTGCGCGAATGAAAAACGGCATGTAGGTCAACTTTGTGCCGGTTTCCTGTTCAAACTTCTCCTTTAATTTAGCGCGAAGGGAAACGAGGGCTGTCACGTCCGTTTCCTCGATTGAATAAACGTGCGGCGATGTGCGCTTCGAGAGCACCATGTGCTCGGCGATGCGCTGGCGCATGATGGACATGGGTTGCACTTCGTAATGTCCAAAGTACAGGCGTTCGCGCGGAACGGCGGTTTCGAGCACCCCGCCTGGCGCGCCGCCAGGCTTCGCGGCTGGCGGAGGCGCAACCGTGGCTCCGCCACCCTCGACAGCAGCCATAATGTCGCGCTTGCTGACGCGGCCACCAGCACCCGTGCCGGGGACCCGCGATAGATCAACTTGGTGCTCGCGAGCGATACGGCGTACGAGCGGTGAACTGCGGACCTTATCG
>JASHWB010000119.1 GCA_030044295.1 Candidatus Acidiferrales bacterium | reverse complement strand
TGCTTCGCAAAACATCAATTTTGCGTTCCGGCTGCCGGTGGTAGACAGGCCGTTCGGTCCGGCGCCGCTGCACGTGGCAGTGAGCGTGCTGTTCATGATTTTCGTGGTGTACTGGCCGACGCATCGGGCGCTGAAGAAACTTTTTCCGGCGCCGGCCAAGAAGGAAAAAGCGCAGGCATAGCTGTTACTCACCCTAGGCAACGGCCGAACGCTTGGAGAGTGCCGAGCGCAGCAAGCAGTGTCGGCGTGCTATACAGCGGCGGTAAGCCGCCGCACTCCACATAAAGAGAATTTCCCCTTGGCGCGAAGGGCGGGCGGCTCGGATAGCGTTTATGGTGGAACTCGAAACAAGTCGGGCGCGGCGCGCGTAGCATGAACAGAGCACATTTCTTATCGGCGCGAGGAGCGCATGAAAGCCACCGAATTTGAATTTCGCCGGCGAGTCTGGCTGATCGGAATTATCATTTGTGCCGGATATTGGGCTTATGCGATCGATCACGTGAGTGTGATCGAAGCGATCGCGAGATGGGTCGCCGAATGGCGGCCGTCAGCAAGCGTCTTGGCCGCTAAACTCGCCGTAGGAATTGCAACTTTGCTGATTGGATTCGGGGCTGCGGTTCGGACGTGGGGAACGGCATATTTGAAGGCGAGCGTCGTTTTCGACGCAAAGCTGCACTCCGACGCACTGGTGGCCGATGGGCCATACCGGTACGTTCGGCATCCGCTTTATTTCGCCAGCGTCGTGTCCTTCGTCGGATTCGCGATGGTGGCGAGCCGGCTGGGCGCACTCATCATCATCATTCCGATGACGCTACTTTATCTGCGGTTGGCGGGGCGCGAAGACGCCGAGCTTGAACGAGAGCAAGGTGAAAGATATCGAGAATACGCTCGCCGCGTGCCGCGGCTGTGGCCGGCGATCAGGCCGCGACTGCCCGGGACGGGGGCGAAGCCCCAGTGGCCGCAGGCCTTTCGGGGCGAGGGGTTCATGTGGGCCTTCACCGTGGCATTCGCTGTGTTTGCGCTGACGCTGAGCGTGAAGCTGCTTTGGCTGACGATCGGGATCGCGCTGGTATTTCTTTTCGGGCAGAATTTCATTCACAACCGAAAACACCGAAAGCAGATGGCAGCGGCAGCGTGATGCTTCAGGCAGGTTCGGGCTGGCGGACGGAGCGAAGGTCGATGCCGAGCTGCTGGCATTTTTTGTAGAGGTGGCTGCGCTCCAATCCAAGGGCTTTGGCGGTGTTGGTCATGTGATTGCGGTTGCGCTTGAGCTCGGCAAGGATCGTAGCGCGTTCGAAAACTTCCACGCGCTCGCCGAGTGTGCCGCTGGCAGAATCGGCGGGGGCCTCGCCGTTCGAGGGCGATGCGAATGCGTGCGGCAGCGCGCGCTCCACGATCGCGGCGTCCACGGATTCAGACGGCGCGAGAAGCATGACGCGCTCGACAACGTTGCGTAGCTCGCGGATGTTGCCGGGCCAGGCGTAACGTTCCAGAGCCTCGACAGCTTCACGCGAGAGGCTCTTCGGCTTCCAGGTGTTTTGCTCCGCGAGCTGTTGAACGAAGTGCTCAGCGAGCGCACGGATGTCCTCGCGGCGGTCGCGCAGAGGCGGCAGCACAATCGGAAACACGAAAACGCGGTGATACAGGTCCTCGCGAAAAGTTCCCTGCCGGACTTGCTCCTCTAAATTGCGGTGGGTGGCAACGATTACGCGCACGTCCACCGGCCGCGGCTGGCCTCCGCCGACGCGCTCGATTTCGCGTTCTTCCAAAACGCGCAGTAGTTTGGCCTGCATGGCGAGCGGCATGTCGCCGATTTCGTCGAGAAACAAGGTGCCGCCCTCGGCCAGCTCGAATTTTCCGATATGCCGCGCCGCCGCGCCGGTGAACGCGCCCTTTTCGTGGCCGAACAACTCGGATTCCATCAGCTCGGCAGGAATCGCGGCGCAATTGAGTGAGACGAATGGGCCGCCGTGGCGCGGACTTTTCTCGTGAAGGGCGCGCGCGACGAGCTCCTTGCCGGTGCCCGTCTCGCCACGAATGCAGACGCGCGTTTCCGCGGCGGCCACGTGCTCGACCTGCGCCATCACTTCGCGCATTTCCGGGCTGGTCCAGACGATCTCGTGCCGCCCGAGACGCCGGCGCAAATCACGGTTTTCCGCTTCGAGGCGGGAAAGGCGCAGGGCGTTTTCGACAGTGAGCAGCAGCTTATCGACTCCAACGGGCTTTTCGAGAAAGTCGATGGCGCCGAGCTTTGTGGCGCGGACGGCCATTTCAATGCTGGCTTGCCCGGACATCATGACGGCGGGCGAACTCACGCCCGCTGCTTTCAGATCCTCGAGCAGGGCGATGCCGTCTTTGCCAGGCATGACGACATCCGAGAGGATCAGATCGAAGCGCTGCTGTTTCGCGAGTTCGAGGGCGCGAGCGGCGTTGTCGCAAACGGAGGCTTCATGGCCGGCCAGGCGAAACGCGCGAGCGAGCGAAGCGAGGGTATTGGGATCATCGTCGATGACGAGAATTTGAGCCTTAGCGGACACGCGCGATTACGCTTTCTGTGCGCCAACAACTTCGCGAGGGGCATTTTCCATGGGCGCGGGCGGAGCGGCAGGTGCGGGACGGACGCCTGGTTTCACGGGCAGAAAAATATGGAACGAAGTACCGATGCCCATTTCGCTTTCCACGGCAATGCGCCCGCCATGGTCGCTGATCACCGACTGTACGACGGCGAGGCCGAGTCCCGTACCATGCTGTTTCGTGGTGTAGTACGGGGTGAACAGGCGTTTGCATTCCTCCGGCGTGAGGCCGGTCCCAGTGTCGGACACTTCGAGATGGACTTCGCTCTTGTCGCGCGTGGTGCGCACCATCAAGACGCCACCCGCAGGCATCGCATCCATAGCGTTTAGAATCAGATTTTCGAGCGTGCGGCGCAGCAGCGCTGCGTCGGCTTGAATCGGAGGCAAATCCTCCGCTAGGTGAAATTCCGGCGTGATCGGCGGGCGACCAACGGCGCTGAATTGCGCTTCAAATAATTTCACCGCGCCCCTGACGACGTCGTTCAAGTTGACCGGCGCCAATTCCGGCTGGGGCATTTTGGCGAAGTCGCTGAAACGTCCGATGATCTTCTCGAGATTTTCGATTTCGGCAAGCAGGATGCCGGTGGATTCGCGAAAAACTTCCTCGAATTGCTCCGGGCTCTTGCTTTTGGCACGCTGCAGATTTTCAACCGTGGTTTGCAAGGGGAACAAGGGGTTTTTCAATTCGTGAGCGAGGCGGCGCGCCAGCTCGCGCCACGCGGCCACCCGCTCGGCCTGGATGAGATGTTCGCGCTGCTCCTTCAATTGGCCGGTCATTTGGTTGAACGCGCGGGCCAGTTGGCCGATCTCTCCGCCGCCCCGTTCTGCAACGCGCGCGTTCCAGTTCCCTTCCGAAACTTCCCGAGCAACGGCCGCGAGCCTGCGTACCGGACGCGTGACACGGGCCGCACCCCACCAGCTCAAGA
>JASHWB010000010.1 GCA_030044295.1 Candidatus Acidiferrales bacterium | reverse complement strand
GTGCCTGAATTGAGCGCCATTTTGCGGATGGATTATAGTCCTGGAGTGACGTGACCTGTCCGATTAGTTCTTGTGAAATTGTTGTCTAGAGCGAGCTTCCTGCCTGGCGAGCGATCGCGGGGCTCGCTTGTCGAGGAACCGAGCGACGGATTGAGCTTGAGGCTGCGGACCGCCTACCGGCCGACGCTGGTCAGAGTGGCGCCGGTGATTTTCACCGTTTCGTTGGCGTGGTTGGTGCCGGGATAGCTGAAGAACAGGTTGTAACCGGGCGAACCGCCCGCGACGAAAATGTGGAAATCGTCGGGGCTCTGGACGACGGGAACACGTCCGCCAGGCTTCAGCGCGCCCAGGAAAATTTGCGCCCGATCGGGACGAATCCGGCCATCAGCAACCGACGCCCGGACGAATTCCTCTTCACTACCCTGCCCGAAAAGAACGTCCTTCGGCAAATCCTCATATGGCACGCGCGTTTGCTCGTAGAGATATTCCTGCAAGCTGCGCCGCGTGTAGCCGTGACTCGCCAGATCGTCCGCGCAATCGGGAATCAGCACTAGAATGTAAGTTTGCGCGTGCGGCCAGCGTACATTTCCGCTCCGGATACGCTGAACGATCTGATCGATCACGCCCTGGCCGGTCCACGGCGTCACGGCGCCGCCGCCGTAGGTCGTCGGAGTCCAGGACGTAGCCACGGTGACGGTGCTGTCGCCGGTTTGGAAGCCGCGACTCACGTTGTACGGCTCCCAAGGGCTTCGCACCGTGTCTTCCGCAAAGGTGAAGAACGTGTAGGCCGCGATGCGTCCCGTAAGCGCCATATCGTTCACTTGCGGCCACGTCTGGCCTAGATTAAGCAGCGCGAGCCGCAGCGCGCGTCCGACAGTGCTGTTCGCGCGCCAGCCATGGCCCAGCATGCCGATGCCGGAATTGAAGTTCAATTCCTCGGCGATGGGGCCGTCGATCATCACCACCGGCGTGAACGAGCCCGTGGACGCTTGCACGTGCGTGAGATCGTAGGTTCTCCGCGTGAAGCCTTCCATCGCAGCCAAGATCACCGGGAAATATTCGGGCTTTGCGCCGGCCATCACGGCGTTGACGGCTATTTTTTCGACCGTGGCGATGCCGTTTTTCGGCGCCACCTGTCCGATGACCTCCTGCGGCGAACGCGTGGTGCCTGCGAGCATTGCCTTTACCAACTCCGGCGTCGGCGGAACAATCGGCAGCGCATCAGACCAATGGCTTTCGAGGAATAACTCGTTGAGCTTTTCCTGGGCGTCGAGGAAATCTTTCCCAGTGACTTTGATGTTCGCTCCCTGGCTTGTACGATGCGCCTGCGGAGGATGCGCTTCTTCGATGGTCAGCGGGCGAGTGGCGTGGCCGATGATCTCCGCGAACTGCGCGGCGACCACGGGGCGCAACTCCTCGAGAGTGGCGCGCGCGCGATAATACTTGTCCGCTGGGAGCGCGACCGCGCGCAAGCCTGGCATGCCCCGGTCTCGCGACGCGGATTCGGCGTCGTGTATGAATTCGTCCGCGGTGATGTAAACACCCGGCATTCCTGACTTTTCAATTTCGATCGCGTCGTGGGAACCCCACCACGTGCAGCTCCCTCAATCACCTACACCGAAAACGAAAAGATCGCCTTGCTGCTTTACGGTCGGATACCAATCGGGCAAGGCCGTGATCGTCTGCGCGGCGGGCTTGGGATACATCACGATGGTCGCGGAAGGATATTTCTGCTTCAGCATTTCGCCGAGAACTTCGAGGAAGTTGCTGGCGCCGTACTTGCCGTTGTCAACCAGCACGATTTTTTTGCCTGCCAGATCGGCGGGGCGTGGATTGATGCCGACCGTCGGCGGAGGAGGAATCTCTCCGCGCGGATTCATCACTTCCAGAGTGACTTCCTCGTTAGTTCTTGCGGTGGATGCATTCATAATGGAGGCAATCCTACATCATTGTTGCCATAACAACAATATTCGTCGGGCCGACTTGCGAGGTATTGGCCGAGTCGGGTTCAACGCAGCGATTCCGTCCAACCAGACGTATCGCCGAACGGCAGGCCGGTCATAACCGCGATGATGGCCTGAATCTTCCCATCCTTAATTCTGAAAATTTCATCGACTACTTCGCTGAAGGGGCGTAGCGCCGCGCGTGACTCACGAACCTTGCCGACGCCCGGCACGTTTACGAACTCTACCGTTCCCGGGGTATTAAACATGAACGTGCCCATCACGATTCCATGAGCGCGGTCCACCACCGTATAGCGGCGCGGCGAGATAGGGAAAATGTATTCAAAAAGGTGCGTATCCAACTGTTTTGAACAGCTGAGCGGCCCACTTTTTGCGGCTTGCCCGAAAGACGATGGGCACGTCTGCGTGCCGTTTTCGACGCGAATCACCTCCGGCGCCCACGGAACGATGTCTCCATTGCTCTTCTCTATACCATCGAAGTAGAGGTCGGTCTGCGCGATCAGGTCCGCCTTCGATTCGCGCTCGGCTTCAGGAATTTGGTCGTCGAAGACCGCGAGTTCCGGTGCCACTTTTGGATTGGTCAGGCCTTCGGGCTGCGTGAAACCAGTAGGCGTCTCCTTGCGTGTATCTAGCACTTCGATCCCGGTGACTTTGCCGTTCACCACGCGCAACCTCGCGCAGAAAAGACCCGGCATTCCAGCCTCGAAGGTTTCCCCAACGAAACCAGCCTCACCATCCTCCGGATCGTCGATATAGAGCTTGTAGCTGCCCCAGCCGGTCAAGGTACCCCAGAGCCCGTCGCCGATCTTCAGAACCTGCCCATTTTCCGTGTAACGAACCTGATCGGTCGTAGGCAGCAGCGCCGGATCGTGAGCGATCAGCGCCGCTCGGAAGCGGTCCATCATTTCGTCTAGGCATTTGGCGTCACATGTCGAGGCGGCGTCCGCTTCGAGCGGCTGCGGCTTGGGCGCCGGCGGAGCGGCGCCGCCGGGTCCCCATCCGGAGCGGATGCCATATGGCTCCTCGGTGAGCACCGCCTGGATCTGACGGATTTTGCCGTTTTCGACTTTGAACAGCTCGCCTATCTCCCACGTAAACGGATGGCGCAGCGTGGCCGGGAATGTCTCGCCACTGCTGAGCGTAATCGTCTTAAGCCGACCGGCGTGATTAAAAAACGCGAATGCAAATGCCAGTCCGCGCTCGGGATCGACGATCACGAAGCGCCGATCGTTGATGTTGGTGACGATTTTGAAATAGCCGGTCTTGAATTGTTCCAGGCAGCCGAGCTTCATCACCGCAAGCCCCGGATTGTAGACGGGCGAGTTGGCGGCTTCCGGATTATTCGTGGTTTGCGTCGCGTTCTCGATGCGATTGCAGTCCGGTGCGAAAGGATAGTCGCCTTTTCCGGTGTTCTGCTGCAGGCCGGAAAAATACATGTTCGCAATCTTCACCAGCTCCGCGCGGCTCTCGCGCTCAGCTGGCGGCACGTCCTCGGTGAACAGCGGGTTGGGCTGCATTGCGTCCAGCTTTTTGGCCGCATCTTCATCGCGTGCCACGAAATCTTCTACTTCGGCGATCTTTCCGCCCGTTACCTTCAGCCGCAGACAGAAAATTACCGGGTAACCCCACTCCTTCATTGTGCCGATGTAGCCAGCTTCGCCGCTGCCCACATCGTCAAAGTGGAGTTTGAAATTGCCGATCCCGTTGAACGTGCCCCATGTGCCCTGGCCAATTTTCAGTACCGCGGTTTGTTCGGTGAACTTCACATCGGGCGTGAACGCGACGTCGGACGGTTTATGCGCGACGAGCGCGGCGAGATACCCGTCGAGGGTTCGGTCGAGGCATGCGCGCCCACAGACTCCGCTCCCCGCCTGGGATGGGGCTTGGGGCAGGCCCTTCGCTGCCGCGGAGCTTCGGGGCACTGCCGTCAGACTCAGAACAATTGCGAACACCGCCGCCCCAACGACCAATCGAAATTTCCGGAAATCGCGCATTTTCAGGTCTCCTCGATACGAGCATCGCGTACACGGCGGACGGCAATTCTACGCCGATCGCGGATATTTGCTACAAAAGGCCGCACACGAAATACGCTGGCCGGGCGGCATCATCCGGCGTGCTACCACTCAAGGCAAGCCGAGGCTGCCGTACGAGCGCGGATACGCCAGAATGCCCCATGGCGTCTGGAAGCCGCTAAGGACCTTGAGCGTCTGATACGTGTTGGCATCGATGACGTACACGTTGTCGGACCGCCCGCAGGCCATCAGCAACTTCGAATTATCGGGCGTGAAGGTGAAATGCCAGCAGCGCTTGCCGATCGGAGTCTCACCGATTTGTTTGAGAGTGTCGGCGTCAAAAACCTGGAGCTTTTGTGCGGCCGCTGCAGACACGAAAATGCGTTTGCCGGTCGAATCAAACGCGACGCCGTACGGCTTTGCGTCCGTCTGAATCCAGCGCAGCACCTTAAAATTGGGATCGAACATCACCAGCGTTCCCGAGCCTTCCATCGTTACGGCATAGCCGGTTCCAAGTGGTGAACGCTTCACTCCGCGTGGCCGCCGGCCGATTTTCGAAAGGTCGATGGTCTCCGCCAATTTTCCGGTCGTCACGTCGTAAATGCCCAGAGAGTTCTGATCTTCATTGGCGACCACCAACTTCGAACCGTCCGCGGAAAATTCCAGGCCCTCGGTCGAGAGGCCCGCGGTGAATTCCTTTATCCGCGACCAGTTCGTGGTGCTGAAGGAGACGATTTGCGAAGGCGGCCCCTGCTCTTCCGCCTCTTCCTGTTCCGCCGTTGGTGGGCCGCCCGAAGAACCCGGCTCATAGGATGTCACCATCGCCGTGCCGCTCGGATTGACTTTGACGAATTCGGGGTTGTCGCCTACGTGAACGCGCCTCACAAGCCTCAGGCGCCTGCCGCGCGTGTCGAATACCGTGGCGTCGGCGGTATCTTTGTTCGCCGTGAAAAGATATTCACCGTTGAATGTCAGTCCCAGCCCTCGGGGCGCCACATTCGCAGGATGAACGCGCTGAACTACCTCGAGCGTTGAAAGGTCGATGATTGCGATGCCGTCGTCTTCCTCCGTCACATACGCGACGTTTGACGGGATCTTGCGAATTTCGTATTGCCACGCCGTCACGGCGATAGCAACCAGGATCAACACCAGGATCAATAGCTTCCAGCCCAGTTTCATCAATGAGCCTTTCAACGGGAATAAATTCGTGCGCGCGACTCCGCGCGTACAAATTCGCGCAACGTTAACGCGCGCCACAGGTTACCTCAATTCGAGGGATGTGCGGGCCTAAGTTGTGAACCGCGCGGCGGGAGATCTAGCCTGAAGTGTCCTCAAGTCGCGCGGGCAGTTCGGTCAAGCTATCGAGCAGCAGATCGGGCGGGTTTGCGCGAAAACCCTCTGGCCCGAGCCCGTACCGGACGCCGCAGGACCACGTGCCGGCATTGCGCGCCGTGCGAACGTCCACTTCAGAGTCCCCGACGAGCATTGCTTCTTTCGGCGAAGCTTGGAAATCCTGTAGCACCGCGCGCGCGCCCTCAGGGTCGGGCTTCTTCGTGGCAAAGCTGTTTCCGCCGTACACCACGCGAAAATAACCCGCCAGACCGAGTCCTTCGAGAATGGCCCTGCTGAATCTCACCGGTTTGTTCGTCAGGACGGCGAGCGGCCGCCCCGTCAGCATTTCCAGGCCTTCCCGCACGCCGGGGTACGCAACCGTATTGTCCAGCATATGTTCGCGGTAATAACTCAGGAAAAATTCGAGCCCGCGCTTCGATTCCTCTTCTGTTGCTCCCTGGCCCAAGGCTCGTTGTACCAGGATGGCCGCGCCACTGCCGACCAGCTTGTAAATGGTTTCGTGCGGCAGATCGGGCCGGCCCATGTGGCGAAGAGTGGCGTTAACGGAAAGCACCAGGTCCAGGCGCGAATCGATCAGCGTTCCATCCAGGTCAAACATCAGAACGCGCACGCCGGCGAATTTGCCGTTGCGCACTCGTGCGTCGCCGGAAGTGTGCCGCGCAGTCAATGTGGATCGCTTCCTCGGTCGAATATTTTATTCTAGATGTGTTCGTTCATCGAGTCATCAATATCAACATCAACGCTTTCGGTAGCGGACAGTTTGAATTTCGGCTGCGCGTGTCACGACCGAGAAAATTCAAATTGACCACCGTGGCCGTTCGCGCTAGGCGCAGCTACACATCGCGCTTCTAGCGCCGGGGAACATGGATTCGGAAGCTCGAAAGCATTGGAGTATCCGAAGGACCAGAGAAGGCGGCTGAGCTCGCTTGTGTCGATCGCTAACACCCCGAGCGGGCTGCGCTTGTGGCGCTGACCGCGGCAGGCATAGGCGATGCGACAATGGTGGAAATTTCCGTCACGGTGGCGGGAGCTTTCTCTTGGACGCCGCGCAGCCAAATGTCGCGCCAATACAAATGAGCCATGCGAGGGCAAAAGCGGTGCCGGTCACCCCGGCAAACCGCGCCCTCCAGAATCAGGCAGCCTCCGACCAAGCGGATCATTCGTCCGCCGCGCTCGTCGATGATCTTGTGAATTCTGCGCGCAACCCGGAACCGCCGCCCGCACATTTCTCTCATTTCCGGCGTGAACGATAACCCACGATTCCTGCCTCGGTTATCAAGCGTCGCTTCGATCTCTTCCACCAGCCGTATCTCCACAAGATCACCGGTCCCAAATTCCGGACTGGAAGCCGGCGTTCGCATTCGAGGAATCGCCTGCAATTTCCGCTTGCCGCCAAAGGTGAAGTCCGGCATGAACGGCAGGCGCTGTAACATGCTGCGGTCGTCGAGCGTAAGCAAAATCTCTTCCGCGCTGCGAACCTCCACCAAGTCGCCTACGCGGAGCTTCGGCCCTGCACTCTTGTGCTGATTGTCCGTCATGGATCAGCTGGGCTCCACACCGGCCAATGGCCCCGTCTCACCCCTTCAGCGAACACCGCGATACGTAACGTGAATCGAACGGGCCGTCAATCGAGCGAAAGCCTCAAGCCTT
>JASHWB010000118.1 GCA_030044295.1 Candidatus Acidiferrales bacterium | reverse complement strand
CACGATCCGGTCGATGCCGATGCTTCCGGTCATGTAAGGTTGGAAACTCGATGGATTCAGCTTTGTGGTTTTCAGAAAGCTGGTCGGCAGGAAATAATTGGCGCCACCACCGTAAAACTGCATTCCATTGGACGGCGCTAGAATATTGTCGTCGCGCAGAGAGAAATTCGTGGTGATTGCGAGGGTTGCACCTACGTCCGTCCCCGCCACCGTCTGGCCGCCACCCGGCAGCGCCACCGCCTGCGCGTTCAGCGAAAAGCTTCCCTGATTCGTGGGAGGCGCTTCGCTCGGGGTAGAGCTCTGTGTTCCGGTCTGTGCGAAGATCGGCGTGGCAGCCACTGAAAAAACCAAGACACACATCGCCGCAGTCGCGGCGATCACCGTTCGTTTCATACTCTTCTCCTCTTTGATGTTTCGTGAGTTTTCGGAAGGGGCTCTACTGCCAACCTACCGTTAGGCCGGCCGGTGCGACCAAGCTGACGTTCTGCTGCGACGATTGATCTGCGCTGGTGCTTCCCGAATTTCCAGAGTTATCGACATAATTGGCGACGATATAGAACGTCACCGCTCCAATTCCCAGCAGTGCGTTCGTCGTGTCGGTACAGGTCTCGGGTTGTGTCGATCCCGCGCACACGTCCGCGGCGCTGGTTTTCAATGGGACTTGCGTGCTCCCCTGTAAATAGCCCCACGTGAAGCCGCTTACGCAACCCTTAGTCACGGTCGAACTGCAGGGCACGAAATTCGTAAAGTTTTCCTGCCACGTTGCCGTGACGGTCCAATCATTCGCGGTTGGCGGATCTGCCGGCGAGTTCCCTGCCGATTTTTGCGCCGCACATCCCGCGATTGCCAAGGCGACGATGCACAAATATACGGATGCCAATGCGGCTAAACTCGCCTGCCTCATACGTTCTCCTGTCGTCTGTATCTCGCTTCGCTGAAGCGGATTAGGGGTTTGCGAGCTATTCGGCCGCTCGAAACCTCACAAACCACTTCGGGGTGGTGGGCTTGTGCGCTTCACAAACGAGACCGCGCGAGCCAGCCATGTGGTCCATGCCCACAGCGACGCACCCACATATTCCGGAACATACCTCACCGCGCACCCAGACTTGGCAAACGCGCTCCTTTCCGTCAGTTCGTCGAACCAACGGCGTAATTCCTCCACGGTTACAACGGTCATCACTCTGCCTCCGGCGCCGCCGTCCGCGGGCCACTTACGTTTGGCTTTGGTGCGCAGCGTCAGGGGCCTGCGGACAATAGATCGTGAGAGATACGCCCTCGATTTGCGCCGTTTGAATTTTCTGATACAGGTTGTTGAACGTGCTGCGCGAGTTCCAAACGGCCAAACCTCCATCTGGCCGAGTGGTCTTTGAAGAACCAACCAGCACGCAACCTTCAGTGTTCTCCACGTAATTGCCCCAGTGAATCAGAATGCCTTCCCGTCCCGGCACGTCCACGATGTGAGGCATTTGCCGCTGGAATCGTGGCGAATAGCCGATTTCGACGCGGTACGCTCCTACGGGAATGCACGGGTGGGCGGCACCGAACACCGAATCCGCCGGCTCCAATGTCACGCAGAACGGCTCGTCATCGACCAACAGGCTCCCAGTTGTGCCCTTCTCGCATCGTTCGTCACGCTGGAGCTGCAATCTCACAATTTTTCCGTACGTCCCGGTTCAAAGCCGTACGGATAACGAATCGTTCCATTCGCTTCGTGGCGATGGGGCGGGAAGTCCTTCAGAACTGCCATTACGCGGAGCGCCACAGGAATTACGGCCCATGCAATCGCACACTGCACGATCAGATCGCCTACGTGAAAGACGACGTCCCAACTCATTGAACCGACCCTCCACCCGTTGTTTGTCCGGCACTATTTCGACCCAGGCCAAAAAATGCTGCAATCCAGCTCACTTCAGGAAATGCCGTTGCAAGCAGGCGCGGCAAATTCGTCAGGGAATGCGCCACATTAAACACCCACCTGTATGTGGTGCTCGAATTGGCGCGGGGCGTCGGCATTCCGGCAGCCACCTGTACAGCCAGCCAAAAAGCCGCGACCAGCGCCACGTCGTCCTTGTGCCGCGCCACGAGTTCCCACATGTTTATTTCTCTCCTCGTATAAACTGGGCCATCAGCTGCTTGCGATCCTGCACGCCTGCTTTCGCCAAAATGTTGGACACGTGAAATTTTGCCGTGCGTGGGGCAATTCCCAGGTCTCTGGCTATTTCCTTGCCGGACTTCCCTGTCAACAAATGTGGCAGCACTTGCCGCTCGCGCTTGCTGAGCTTTCCTCCCGTTGCAACGCAGACGTCATGCAGCTTCACGCGAATTGGAATCCGCAGCGCGACCTCGATCTTCAGAGCGCCGTCTTCAAAGCTCATGACGGCCACGGCGCTTCGTCCGCCAGCAGGCTTTGCAGAGCTCTTGGGGCTCAATTCACTGCTGTCTTCATCCTTGGAATTGGGCGCAGTCGTTCGAGGCAATGGAGTTCGCTCCCTCGATTTTCAATGCTTAGCGGACCGGCAGCGGCGGCGCGATTTTGGCGCGCGCTTTCCCGGCAACGCAGTGGATCCAATTGACCAAGTCCCCCGCGTGCGAACAGGCTACTTTTGCGGACGCCGGCGGAGCGGACGGGTTCGCGGATTGCGGCTGCTGTTGGAGGGGCAGAATGGTGGCGCCCGCGACGTTCGATGCCGTGCTTTCGACTCCGTTGAGGACGGCTGTTACCTCATAGCAGTAGCTTCCCGGAGCCGGTTGGTTGTCCAGATAACTGGTCGCGTCGAGCGGAGCCGCGTTGATCTTTGTGAACGTGCCGGAACATGGCGATGCGCGGTACACGTTGTAGGTAAGTGCTGGGTTCGAAGCGGCGCTAGCGCTGGCAGTCCAGCTCAGGTAAGTGGACTGGCTCTGTGCCAAAGCGCACGAGGGCAGCGCGAAAATCGCCACGAAGATCGCCGTGATAATCGCCGGAATGGAAAGGATTCTCATGTACGCCGAGGAAGGTAACGCAATGAAGCGACTATCCGAACAGTGAGGCGATCCCAGACCCGAGGCCAAATACGCCTCCGAGGCCGCTCGACGAGCTACCGGAGGCGCGCTGGCGCACACTGAGAAGCTCCGACGGCACTCCCATCGCTTTGCCGAGCAGATTTGTGTCGATGCCGTACGTTTGCCCTAGAGCGCTCAGGCCCGCGAGGTGCTCGTTGAGCGCCTGATTGGCAAACGTGATCTGGTTTTGCTGCGCCTGGCTTGCGTCGGTTTGCGCCTTCTCGCGCCCGAGTTGGGCAGTCAGATCGTTGAGACCGGCGGAGTTGTTGGTGGCTGCCGCGCGATTGGCGGCGCGCTGGCTCAGGGAGTCGAATGCGGTGTTTGCCGCGCCCATGCTCTGCTGTGTGATCGCCGATTGCTGCTGCGGCGTGTACCCAGTGCTGGTGAGCAGACTCTGGATCGTCGGCATCATCAGGGCGCGGTCCTGCTGGTCTTGCTGATTCGATTGCGAGATGAGTTGGTTTTGCTGCGCGAGCTGCTGATCCGTGAGCTGGCGCGTGGTCTGCTGTGCTCCGCGTGACATAGAAACCTCCGTGGACGCACGTATCGTGCGTTCTTGACGATTTGCGATTCGGAATTTCAACGAGCGTGAGTTCTACATGGCGGCAACAAGGCGGCGACAGTAAGGTGTCCAGGAGTCGTCGCGTATCCAGCCGAGGGCTTCAAGGCGGCGTCCAAATCGCCTAGCAATCGGCGGCGCCAGCCAAGCGTGGGCATCGTCCAGTCCGCGCGCGAGCAGGTCGCGCTCGCCGGCGGCGTGGAGCGCAAGCAGCCATTCATACCGCTGTTTTGGATTGTTGCGCCGGGCGCAAAGCTGCCGCGGCTCCTCGGCGCCGCGCGCCCGATCGAGTAGCAAGTACATTTCGCACGTGAGGCGCGCGAGCGAAGCCATTACAGGCTTGCCGGAATCGTCTTCAAGCACCAGCTTCGATACGAATATCGGGTCCGCAAGATCCGGGAATGGATAGTCGAAGCCCTGGCTCGCGTGCATCGCGCGCAACGCATCTAGATCAGCCGCTGTGTATTCGCGAACGATCATCCGGCGTCAAAACACTCGGTAGCGCAAGAGTGGATGCGCGCGGCCCGCGGCTTCGGCGGCATCGAACGCGGTTGCTCTGGGAGCAACGCCAAGCGGCGCGAGGGCGGCTTGCACCGAAGCAGAAATCGGCCGCTGCGCCAGCGTATGTGGCAGGGCCTCAAAGGCCGGATCGTCGTCGAGCGCCAGGTGCGCACCCTCGTCGGCTTCGACTAAGACAATGATGCGTGTCGCAGCGCTAATTCCGGGCGCCGCGACCAGCACAGGCTCGTGCCCCAAAGAATCGTGTGCATGCGCGGACTCAATGTTCGGAGCCGCGACGGTGTTCTGATCGAGCGCCAACCAATGCGAATTGGCGAAACGCGCAGTGTGGCGCTGCCAATCGCCGAGCGTCGTTAGATAGTAGGCTTTAGCGTTCATCGAAAGGCAACGTGTGCGCTGCGCGCCCGCAAACAGCGGGCTAGCCGTTCTGAGTATGCGACTCTCGTCCGAAACGCTGGCGGACGAAGTGGTTGGCAGAACGGATTCGTCGCGCGCCGCGACAGGCTCAAAACGGCGCGCCTGCGGCTAAGTATTTCAGTTGGTAGTACCGTGAAGCTGGCACACTCACGATGAAAACGTATAGTTGTGCGTCAGGATCGAAGCGGCGTGGCAGCCAGCGAAAAACTGATGCGATGGTTCGCAGCTCACCGTTACTTTCTGCGCCGGCTCTACGATTGCTTCGATTTTCTTTAGCGTGACCCGCCCGAATCGTCCGACCATTACATCGCACAAACAGAGCCTCTCGGCGCGCATCGGCGAGCCATCGGCGAGCGTAAAGATATGGTGCGGCGTCACATCGAGCGATTCGCCGTTCGAGAAGTGCAACCGGATGAAGGTATCTGCGGCGCGGACTTCGAGCCGCACGATGCGCGTCCATCCCTCCCCGCCCACCGCCGCGGGACAACGGAGATGTTCGCCGGGCGTGCACGTCTCAATCGCGACGCTTCCCCGCTCTTTCGTCAGAACCATCGTCCCAGCGCGTAGACAGCTTCCACTGCCGCCGCCAGAGCCGCCTCCAGTGCCGCTGGTCGTGGTGGCCGCGACCATTGCGCCTTGCGATAGCGGCACGCGCCCTTGGAGCGCTTGTTGCTGAGCCGCAGTGTTCGTCTTGGACGCCTGCGCGTACGCAGGATCGCCGGTGGCGCCGCCCACCCACCCCATCGCGCCTGCAACATCGTCCCAATAGGGATAAAAGTAGTAGGTCGTGCCGGCGCTCAGGCCCGTAATCGCAGCGGAGCCATCCGGAATCGCGGTCGACGTTCCGTCCGCGCGATAAACGCTCAACCCGGACCACGACCAAGTGAGACCTGACGTAGTTGAAACGTAGGTGAACGCGCCGGACCACGTGGGCGGAACGGAGCCTTTCATCAGCACGCCTGACTTCGACGGATCGATGTTCCCCGCCGTCAGCGCGCCGGACGAGACGCGCGCATAATCGGTGCCATCGACGATCTGATCGTCCAGACTCCAGCCCTGGTTGGGGCCGAGCGAAGCTCCAGCGACGCGCCGCAGCGCCTCGTAGAGCTGCGGATTCGCCTTTCGCAGCGCCTCAATTTGGGGAACGGTTAGCATCTGACTGTGCCCTTCGATGAATGGTCCCCCTTGGGATCGTCAGTTCCCGCCGCGCACGATGGCGAAGGGATCAGGCTTAGCCCAAGGCACCAGCTTGGTAAGGGAGAACCACGAAGCGGCTATGTTCGTCCCAAACTGATAGGAAACGCGCTCCGCCACGACGTTGGTGAATTGCTCCATGTCGTACGGAGCGGGCGCGGCAAGAGTCCATGCGCCCAACGAAATTGTGCTCGCGTTTCCAGGCAAACTCGCTGAAAGCGCGAGCGCGCCCGCTCCCTGCACGTAGCCGGTGAGATATCCAAACAGATTGCGTCCGCTCAAGCCGGTAGCTGCCAGATACGCGGTCGAATAAAACGAGTTGATCGCAGCGCCATCGTCCGAGTAAGCGCCGAGGGTAAGCGCGTAAACCTTTCCTGTGGAATTGTTCGACCCAAAGAAAACCTGCGTGATGCCCGTCGGACGTTCCACAAGCGCGCACGAATTTGCGGCAACCGTCCACGGCGCCCACTTTCTGCCGCGCTCAGGGGCGGTCAACGCTGCCACAAGCGGATCGGTGAATCCTTCTGCATAGTTGAGCACTAGCACCTGATTCGGCTGCGTGGCGGAGCCAATCGGGACTCCGACGTAGATGCGCTTTTCGCGCGTGTCCACCTGAACCCAAATCAAATGCCCGTATTGCCAATTGATCGCGTCCCAGGTCGGCTGAATTTCTTGCGAGAGCTTTACGGGCTCGCTGCCGTCGAAAAGATAGAGGCCCGTGCGCCCGGCAATCACCACCCATTCTTCGCCGATGCCCACGCCGTGAACGGAGGGTGTGCCGACCTGGTTCGAAACTTCTTCCACCTGCCAGAGCGCCGGCTCGTTGACGCCGTCCGTCGCAGTGACGTACAGGCTGCGCTCCTTCACCAAGTACAAATTGTTGCGCAGCGTGAAAGCGGACCGCAGCCCCTGTCCGTTGTTTTCGGCGATGCTCATGATGCCCGTGACGCCGTCGTAAGCCTCCGGCTCGTCGGTGCCGGACGCGCGAACGAGCGACGGGTTCTGAGACGCGTTGGTGGGAAATATTTCGATGCAGTCGATCAGGAACGACTCGCCGGAGGGCGCCGGGACTCCATCGCCATAGACGCGCAGCAGCAAGTCCGTCGGTAAAGACGCCTGCGCTGGGAACAGGTCCGCCACAAATTCTTGATAGATGGTCGTGGCCTGCTGATAGGTGACTGCCATTCCAACGCCGATCTGCCCCGCTGTTGGGCTATACGCGAGGATCCGCAGCGTCCCGGCAGAAAGGTTCGCGCTTCGCGCGATGCGCGCGCGGACGGAGTAGTCCGTATTGTTGACGCAGAGCGGATTCCCGGCTGCATCGACGGTGGCGCTTTGCTCGATCATGCCCCGGCTGACGGTTACTCCGTCGGCCGTGATCCGGTAGGCATCGCCCCAGATGGCGTCCACCGGTTCGCGGCTGCCTCCTGGTCCGAACGTCGGATCCAATTGCCAGCCGAGCGGCCGGCCGTTCCCGGAAGCATCCCAGCCTCCATCGAACGACAGGTTGCGCCAGTTATCCATATTGGCGCGTTCGCCCCACCAGAAGATGCGTTCCGCGTACGCGGCCGAGCCAAGCTGCGCCGGCAGCTCCACCTGGCCGAACAGGTAGTCCATGCTGGTGCCGGACAGCAGAATCGTGTCGCTAAAGTCGACGGTCAGCGACGTCGTGGTGTTGTCGTTGATCACCATAGCGGCGGGCACGTGATAAAAACTCGCGCCGCCCGAGGCGGTAAACGCCAACAAGCGCTGCACCACGTTGCCCGGGCCGGTCGGAATATTCGTAACGGCCGCCTTTAGGTTTCCCGCCGCCGTCCAGGAAACTGGCGGCGATGGCGCAGTCCAATATCCCTGGCGCGTGACGAAGACAACTGCCACTT
>JASHWB010000117.1 GCA_030044295.1 Candidatus Acidiferrales bacterium | reverse complement strand
CTCGCTGCAATTGCGGCGCTCGGCGCCACGATCGCCGTGCGGTGGATTCCCTCTTCGCGCGTGTGCTTCGGCAGCAGCCAATCAGCCGCTTTCGCGAACGCGAACTTCGGATCGTCGGCTTCGAGAATGGTTTTGTCCGCCAGGCGCACACCGCGCGCCGCAATAACGCATCGTGCGGCTGAGGCTGCAGCTTGCTGGTGATGCTTCAGCGATGTGGCATAGATAAGATCTTCGGCGCGCGCCGCTTCAGGGCTGGCGACGCCGGAAATCGGCGCGTTCATGTCGCCGGCCAGCGCGACGCCAAGATACTTTGCTAATTCACCGGCGGTACGAGTCATCGGATTCTCCTTGCGCCGCGGCAATGCGCCACTGGCGCGGCAGAATTAAGATGGATAAATCGGCTTTCCTCCCGGCGGCCGCGTCTTCCAGCGTTTGTGAACCCAGAGCCACTGATCCGGATGCGCGCGAACAAAGTGCTCGATCACTTTCGTAAAGCGCGCCGTATTTTCGACCACGTCGCTCTCTTCGTCGTCAGAGCGCGAAAGCTCCACAGCTGGCGCGAAGCCGAGAATGTATTTCTGACTCGCCGCATCCCACCGAAGGAAGCCAGGCACCACCGCCGCATCCGTGCGCAGCGCCAAGCGAGCCAATCCCGAAGTAGTCGACGCCAAAATGCCGAAGAAATCTACAAACACGCTCTCTTCGACCGCCGTGTTGTGGTCCGCGAGAATCCCGACTGTGCCGCCCTCGCCAAGCACTTTCAGAATGGCGCGCGCCGCGCGATTTTTCTCAATCGGCGCGTTGCCCGATAAACAGCGATAGGAATCGACCAGTGCATCGACGCGCCGGTTGGCCACCGGCCGCACCAAGAAGTGCAGCGGATGACCATAAAGAGCGTGCGCGAACGGCGCGAGTTCCCACGCGCTCATATGTCCGGTAAGAAAGAGAACGCCTTTGCCTCGCGCCCGCGCGCATTCGAAATGTTCTTCACCCTCTATCGTCACAATGTGTTTGATATTTTCGCGCGTATATTTCGGGAACTGCGCAAATTCGCCGGCCATCCACCCGACCTGGCGAATCATGCCGCGAATCACTTCTTTGCGCCGGGCGTCGTTCCAATCGGGAAACGCGAGACGCACGTTGAACTGCGCGGCGCGCCGCAATGGAGTGCGGACCATGAATGCTAAGGTAGCGAAGCAAACGCCCGCAAACCTTGCCGCCGGCCGCGGCACAATGCCGAGCGCCTTGATTCCAATCCACGCCCCCGCGTACTCCAGCCATTCGCGCATAGCGGGCCATTATGCGCGAGCCTTGCTCGTCGCGCTAGCGCCGGCCCCCGTGCAGCGCCGGATTCCGCAGGCATCGCCGTGTCTCGTTGACTCGGTACGAACCCGTATAGCGCGCGAATCTTTTTCCTGACACAAACGCCCGAAATTTAAATTAACTCAGCATCAACCGGAAACATCGATTGATTTAACCTATCGCGCAACTTTAATATGTGCGTGCGATGCCCGGCCCAGACCCGCTCATTGGCCGAACTATTTCCCATTACCGTACCATCGCCCCCTTAGGTGGAGGCGGAATGGGTGTTGTGTACCGCGCGGAGGACACCGTGCTCGGCCGGCCCGTCGCGCTGAAGTTCCTTCCGCCGGAGCTTTCGAGCGACAAGCAGGCGCTCGAACGTTTTCTCCGCGAAGCGCGCGCCGCCGCCGCGCTAAATCATCCGAACATCTGCACGATCTATGAAATCGCCGAGCACGATGGGCAGCGCTTCATTGCCATGGAACTGTTGCAAGGCCAAACGCTCCGCCAGCGTATCGCGGGCGGCTTGATAAATCTCAGTACAATCCTCGAGCTGGGCGCGCAGATCGCCGACGCGCTTGATGCAGCGCACGCGCAAGGCATTGTCCATCGCGACATCAAACCCGCGAACATTTTCGTCACCCCGCGCGGTCAAGCGAAAATTCTCGATTTTGGCCTCGCCAAACAAGTTACGCAGCGGCCGCGCACTCTGGCGACGGTCACTGCCGACGGCACGACCGAGGACGATGCCCTGCTCACCAGCCCCGGCTCGGCTTTAGGCACGGTCGCGTACATGTCACCCGAACAGGCGCTCGGCGAGGAACTGGACACGCGGACCGACCTTTTTTCTTTCGGTGTGGTGCTCTACGAAATGGCCACTAGCCGCCAAGCGTTCTCGGGCGCCACATCCGCGGTGATTTTCGATGCCATCTTGCATAAAGCGCCAGTCTCGCCGGTGCGACTCAATCCCCAATTGTCGCCGGAATTCGAGCGCTTGCTAAATAAGGCCCTCGAAAAGGACCGCGATCTCCGTTACCAGCACGCGTCCGAAATGCGAACGGACTTGAAGCGGTTGCTGCGCGACACCGATTCGGGACGCATCGCGACAGCCTCTGACGCTGTCATCCTGAGTCCGGGTGAAACCAGGGTGAAGGATCCCTCTTCGGCACCGCGCTCGACTGAAGCAAAGAGAGATTTCCCGGAGAATGATCCGGGACGCACGGACCATGCCTCGACTGGAAGAAACGGGCCGAAGAGCGACAGCGTAGTTCTGAAGAAGCGCTCGCTCTTTTGGGCGGTGGGCATCGGAGCTATCGCTATCGTGCTCGCGGCGGGTGGATATTCGTATTTCCGCTTTCATCGCGCGCCGCTGCTGACCAGCAAAGATTCGATCGTCGTCGCGGATTTCACGAACACTACCGGCGATCCCGTCTTCGACGGCACGCTGCGCGAAGGCCTTGCCGTGCAACTCCAGCAGTCGCCTTTCCTGAATCTCATTTCCGACGACCAAATCGCCTCGACTTTGCGGCTGATGGAGCAGCCGGTGAACTCCAAGCTGACCGGCGATCTGGCGCAGGAGGTCTGCCAGCGCGCCGGAGGCGCGGCCGCGATCGAAGGCTCCATCTCCAATCTGGGCACGCAGTACGTGCTGGGATTGAAAGCGGTGAACTGCCAAAACGGTGATTTGTTGGCTGGTGAGCAAGCCACAGCAAATGGGAAGGAAGAGGTACTCAGCGCACTTGGCCAAGCGGCAACGCAGTTGCGCGGCAAACTGGGAGAATCTTTGGGTTCCGTTCAGAAGCATGACGTGCAAGTCGAGGATGTAACCACATCGTCGCTGGAAGCTCTCCAGGCCTACGCGCTTGGCCAACAACAGTTTGATGTGACGAACGATTTCACCGCAGCCGTCTCGGACTTCCAAAGAGCCGTCAGCCTGGATCCGAACTTCGCGATGGCCTACGAGCGACTGGCTGAGAGTTACTTCCCTTTAGAAGAGAGCGATCTCGCCGCGCAAAACGCTGGCAAAGCCTACGAGCTGCGGAGCAGGGCCAGCGAGCACGAGCAGCTCGCGATCACGTCTTTCTATCAGTTCATGGTTACGGGCGATTTGGAGGCGGCTCGCACCTCATACGAGCTGTTTGCGCAAACGTACCCTCGGGATGAGGATCCCCGGGTTGGTTATGGATTATTAATGCCGCGCTAGGAGACGACCAGAAGTCATTGGTCGCAGCGCAGCAGGCGCTGAGCATTAATCCGGGCAGCTCGAACAATTGGGTGAACTTGGTTTACGGATACCTGTGGACGAA
>JASHWB010000116.1 GCA_030044295.1 Candidatus Acidiferrales bacterium | reverse complement strand
CCAAGATAATTGCAAGCCTCGCAACGTAAGCGTGGCGAAGCTGCAAAACCTCCTTAAGCAGCAGGGGGCCTACTTGGGATGACGTTACTCCGGCGCGTCCCGCGGCGGATCATTCAACTGACGTGCTTCATCGGCGCCATCATTCTGGTGTGGCCGCTGCTGCCGTGGGCCATCGCGCCGAGATTCTTCCAGCAGATCAGTCCCTTTGTCGCCCTCTCCTCTGGCATCGCCAAGCGATCGATCGACGCAGGAGCGGTCCTTGCGCTCGTGGTAGCTATCGTCGCTTCGTTCAAAAAGCGCTGGTTCTGCCTGTATCTATGTCCCACTGGCTTTCTGCTCGAAAACACCTCGCATATCGGACTGCGCAAGAGCCGCTGGTGGGGCAAGGTCCCTCCGATCGGACGATACGTCGCAATCCTCACGATCGTAGGTTCTATCGTGGGATATCCGGTACTGATGTGGATGGACCCGCTATGCATCTTCAGCAGTCCGTTCGCGATCAACAAGGCGACGAACCCCTACTCCGTTATTCTCGTCAGTCTTGGACTTGGCACTTTGGTCGGCGCAACCTTCCTTTTCGGCATGTTGTGGTGCGTCCGCATCTGCCCGCTCAGCGGATTCCAGGACATGCTCTATCTTTCGCGCAAAGCCCTGTGGACGAAGCTCGTCGCAAAATCGAAGGCTGGCGCGCGCGGCCGGAAATCCGATGCTGAACTGGTCCAAATTGGCGGGATTTCCACCGCTGCGTCCCGCGGATCTGGTCCGCAGCCTGCAGCCCAGCCCGCTGCTGCGCCCGTGCGCAATTTCAATTCTGCCCGTCGCTTGTTTTTCGCCGGCGCGGGCGGCGCGGTCCTCGCGCTGTTAGCCCGGCGCGTCGGAGCCGCGCGCTACAAAAGAGCGAACACGTTATTGCGCCCACCCGGCGCCGTGCCGGAAGACCGCTTTGCGGGTCTGTGCATCCGCTGCAACAATTGCGTGCACGCTTGCCCATCGAAAATTATTCACCCCGATACCGGCCACGAAGCCGGCTTGGCGGGCTTCGGCGCGCCTGTCGTCAAATTCGATCAGGACTATCACTACTGCCTCGAAACCTGCAATGCCTGCACACAAGTCTGTCCCACCGGCGCGCTCACGGCTCTCGATATGCCGACGAAAAAGAAGTATGTAATCGGCGAAGCGCTCGTCGATACCAACCTCTGCCTTCTGGCCCTCGGCAAGAAGGAATGCGACGCGTGCGAGCTTGCCTGCCCTTACGACGCGATCAAGATCAAGTGGGACGAGGACCAGTACATCGCCTATCCCGGCATCGACCTCAATAAATGCACCGGCTGCGGTGCCTGTCAGGTCGTTTGTCCCACCGGCCACGACAAAGCCATCCGCGTCTGGACGCTCAAGCCTTCGGAAACGTGACGCCACTCTCCCGAACCGGCGCCTGTCTTTAGTTCTGCGCTACGCCCTTCGCTTCATAGCATTGCCGCACCCGCGCCCGCCTGCTAGCCTGCGCTCAGGCTAGGCGCTTAGGGCAGGGGAGGAAACGAATGAGGAAAATCTCGAAGTTTGAGCCGCTTTCGGTGATGCGCATTGCTGCGATTGGCTACGGCGCGATGGGGCTGGTGGAGGGTGCGATGTTCAGCATATTCTTTTCGATGATCCCGATGGCCGATCCGCAACATCAAAATCTCCCGCCGTGGTTTGGATTCGTTTTTGGCGGACTCTCGATTATTTTCATGCCGGTTTTGTTCGCCATCATCGGCGCCATTTCCGGCGGACTCGGCGCCGTCATCTACAACGTTTCGGCGAGGTATGTCGGCGGAATCGCCGTTGAAGTAGAGTAGAAACCAACCTACAAGGCAGGAAGGTATCGTTGGCTGATGCGATCAAGGTTTTCCTTCTCATTCTGAGCGGGCTTTTGCCGATCGTCGATCCTCTGGCCGGAAGCCCGATTTTCCTAGCGCTCACCAGCGGCTATTCGCCGGAAACGCGCAGGGCTCTCTCGCGCCGAGTGGCCGTGGACAGCTTTTTTCTGATGATTGGATCCTATCTGGTTGGGGCGCATGTCCTCAGCCTCTTCGGCGTTTCGCTCCCCGTGGTGCAGGTTGGCGGCGGGCTGGTCGTGGTCGCTGTGGGCTGGACGATGCTCATGCACAAGGATCAGAATAATGACGCCGCCGAGCCCGCCCGCAAGCAGATTCAACCGCAAGATCAGTTCAGCCAGGCGTTCTATCCGCTGACGATGCCGCTTACCGTCGGCCCCGGAAGCATTTCCGTGGCGATCACTCTGGGCGCAAACTCGACGCACCGCTACGGCGTTCACGTTTGGTTCATCCTTGTAGCATTGGTCGCTATGGCATTGATCGCCGCGAGCATTTTTCTCTGCTATGGATTTGCTGACCGTCTGGCTCGAATGGTTGGACAGACAGCCACAAATGTGATCGTCCGGCTTTCGTCGTTCCTCCTGGTCTGCATCGGCGTGCAGATCGTGTGGAACGGAATCAGCGCCCTGCTTTCATCTGTGCACTTCCAGGTTCGGTGAACTCAATGCTGCGCCGGGGGATTTTGCTTGCTAACCGAGAAAGTCGGTCGAGCTGGGCTCCGCGGAATTGCTCGCGTCGTCGGCGCAGTTGCGGTGAGGTAGAGTAGAAGAACGAAAGCGGCAGGCGAGCAATGGCGATTCTCGGCGAAACCACGGAACGCAAGCGGCGCGAGCGCGAAATGCGCGAAGCCGGTCGCTTGCCTCCGGGCCAGTCGCTGACGCTGAAATGGCCAGTGCTGCATGAAGGCAGCGTTCCGCGATTTGATCCCGCGACCTGGGATTTTCGCGTTGGCGGCCTCGTCGAAAAGCCGCTGCGCCTCACCTGGGACGAATTCAGCCGCCTGCCGATGAAAGAAATCATTGCGGACATACACTGCGTGACGCGCTGGAGCCGCTTCGATATGCGTTGGGAAGGGGTGTCGTTCGCCGAAGTGGCCAAGCTTGCTGCGCCGAAGATCGAGGCCAAATACGTGATGGTGCTCGCCGAACAGAGCTACACATCCAACGTTCCACTCGACGACTTGATGCGTCCAACCACGCTCTTCGCGCTCAAGCACAATGGCGAGCCACTTCCTGCCGAGCACGGCTATCCCGTCCGCCTTGTGGTGCCGCACCTGTACGCCTGGAAAAGCGTCAAATGGGTTCGCGGCCTCGATTTCATGGCTCACGATGCGCCCGGCTACTGGGAAGAAAACGGCTACCACATGTA
>JASHWB010000115.1 GCA_030044295.1 Candidatus Acidiferrales bacterium | reverse complement strand
TTCTGAAAGTCGCGACGGGAAATGAACAGCACTTCGGAATCTTCGATAGCCGAGGCCGAAGCGGGATAGTCGCCGCCATCGAACACCGGCAGCTCCGCAAATGAGCTCCCCGGGCCTTCGACGGCCAGCACCTGCGTGCGGCCTTCAGCCGAACTCTTGAAAATGCGGATTTTCCCTGCGGCTACCAAAAAGAGCCCGGCGCACGGATCGCCCTCGCCGAAGAGCATTTCACCGCGTTCGATTCGCTGCTTGCTGAATCGCGCCGCCAGTTTCGAGATTTCCTTGTCCGTCAGGCCGGCAAAGAGCGGCGTCTTGCGCAGGATGGATTCCACGGAGGTCATCGACCGTAAGCTTACATCAGCTCGCCCACCGCTTGGATCCGTTGGCCCGAGCCGATCCGAAAAAGGGATGTGCGATCCCGACCTGCTGCCTAACCGGCGATCAGTTCTCGGGCTACACGCAGCGATACAGATCGCGACGCAGCTGCGTAAATGCTCTTTGAAAATTGAATTCTCAGAACGGGGCGAAACCGCGGGAAGCCAGACGCGGGGCTACCGCGTGCGTTCGTCGCGTTCGATTTTGCCGTCGCGGAGGCGGATGGTGCGGTGGGCGTGCTGCGCGATGTCCGCCTCGTGGGTGACCAGAATGATGGTGTTACCGCCCTCATGCAGACGCGCGAACAGCGCCATGATTTCCTCGCCGGTCTGGGAATCGAGGTTCCCAGTGGGCTCGTCGGCCAGCAGGATAGAGGGATTGTTTACCAGCGCGCGCGCAATGGCCACGCGCTGGCGCTGACCGCCGGAAAGCTCGTTGGGCTTGTGCGTCATGCGCCCGGCGAGATCGACCTGATGCAGAGCTTTCTTGGCGCGCTCTTGCCGCTCGGCGGCGGGCGTGCCGTTGTAAATCATGGGCAGCTCCACGTTGTGCAGCGCGGTGGCGCGCGGAAGCAGATTGAACGTCTGAAAGACGAAGCCGATCTCGCGATTGCGAATGTAGGCCAGCTCGTCGTCGTCGAGCTGGCTCACTAGGCGCCCAGCCAGCCAGTACGATCCGGTCGTCGGCGTATCCAGGCAGCCGATCAGATTCATTAGCGTGGATTTTCCGGAGCCGGACGGGCCCATGATGGCTACGTATTCGCCCTTGCGGATCTGCATATCCACGCCGCGCAGCGCGTGCAGCTTTTCCGCCCCCATCTCGTACGTCTTCCAAAGGTCGTCAGTCTGGATGACGATTCCCGTGTCCACCAGGTCCTGGCGGAAGTTCTGCGAGACGGTTTCTTCGACCCCCATGTGCATGGACGCTCCTGGTGCTACCACCCCAAAACGCACGAGCGTTTTGGGGACGCCGCCGCGCGGCAGCGGACCTGTCTTCGATTATGCCGTTTCGCTCGCCGCACGTCGAATCACAATCTCGAGCGTGTTCCGCGCCGGAAGCTATGAATTACTGGTGGTGTCGGTGCTGGCTGAAGCCGAGTTGTCGATCTTGACTCGCGTTCCGGGCCGCAGCGTGCGCAGCGCACTATAGCTGCCCGTGACGATCACATCGCCGGGCTGAATTCCATTGGTCACTTCGATGTCCGTCGTGCCGGTGATTCCGGTCTGTACTGGGACGAACTGCGCTTTTCCGTCGCGGATCACGAACACACCCTGAATTTCCTTGGTGTTCGCGGGATTGTCGTTCGCGGCCGCCAGCGCCACGTTCCCGGTCTGACCATTCTTCGCTTCGTCCAGCTCTTCCTGCGTCCGTTCCGCCAGGGCCTGGATCGGAATCGTGACGATGTTGTTCTTGTGTGCCGTTTGAATCTTGGCGGTCGCCGAAAGTCCGGGCCGCAAAGTTTTCGGAGGATTATCCAGCGTCACCACCACTTTGAAATCGCGAGCCTGTTGCGTATCGGCGGTCGTCTCTTCCATGGCCGCTTCGCCAGACGTGCGCAAGATCGCCAGCTCGCCCACTTCCGTTACGTGTCCCTTGAACGTTTTCCCCGGCAGCGCGTCAATGGTCACGTCGGCCGACTGCCCGTCTTTCACGCTGCTGATGTCCGTCTCGTCCACCATCACTTCCGCGGTTACCACGCTCATATCCGAGATCGTCATTAGGAAGCTGCCCTGCGCGTTTTGAATTCCGGGCACGACGTTTTCGCCCACACGCACCGCGATGTAGCTCACGATCCCATTGATCGGCGCCCGGTAAACGGTCTTGTTCAAGACGTCCTGCTCGTGCGTTAGCACGGCTCGATCCTGCTCAAGGTTAGACTTCGCCTGATTGCGCGACGCGTTGCTCGCGGCCAGCTGCGCTTGCGCCGCAGTCACGGCCGCGGCTGTGCTGTCGTACGTCGCCTTGCTCGCGTCGTAATCCTGCCTGGCAATCAGCTGGTTTTTGAAGAGTTCCTGCGAGCGCTGCCAGTCGAATTTGGCCTTTTGAAGATTTGCTTGCTGCTGTTGCAGATTGGCGAGCGATGAATCGTAATTGGCTGCGGCGGCTTTCATCGCCGAGGTCGCCGCATCAATCGTGTCCTTCTGCGCCTGCACGTCGGCGCCCGGCTGAATGTTATCCAAGCGAAGCAGCACATCTCCGTCTTTCACGTACTGGCCTTCTTGCACCGCGATGCTTGTTATCATGCCGATCCCCTGACCAAGCACGTTGGTGTAATTCTTCGGCCGGACTTCGCCGGACGCGGTAACGACCGACGTAAGGTCCTGCCGCACGGCGCGTCCCGTCTGAACTGTTATGACGCCAGCGTTCATCTTGTAGACGCTGAACCACACAATGCCGATAGCGGCTACACCCGCGCAGGCCCCAATCGCGACCCTTTGCCAAGTTTTCATCGCACCAACCTTCGGAGTGTTACGTTGCAGGCCACACGCCGCGACCCAAACGTATGCCACAGCCCGCCGGGCCGCCTATTCGGCCCACTGGTATCTACGCGCGGGCGGGACAGAATGTTTCTGATATACGAACAACAGGGGGATCAGAACCGGCCCTGCCGTCGACCCCTCCGCCGGGTCCTCAAATCCTCACAGCCCGGCCGGAAACCAAGGCAATAGAAGCGATCTTACCCTACATTCGACGGTAGCGTAATGGAAAGGTAATGAGTTTCGTTCCGATTCCTCGGTCCCGACTCTACCGGTTAGGGACTTCCAGGGGTCCTTCATTGGCCCAACAGACTGCGTGCGGGCAACCCCTTGGCTTACAGTAGGTTCCAACTGGCTCGACAAGCCGTGCACCGGCTAAAGACTTGTTGACCTGTACTCCGGTACAGGTTAGGATTTCTAACCGCAAAGAGGCAATTCGATGGGCTGGCCCGCTAAAGCGTTCCCGCGAATTTTGTTATCGGCGTGTTTGGTGTGCTCGCTCTCTGCAATCGCCAAAGCCGCCAAACGTCCCTCCAACCAGGACCAGCAAAACGGGAAAAGTAAGGCTAAGACTGACCAGAAGAGCGAGCATGAGCTCTATAAAGAGCTAAGTCCGCAGGATAAGCGCTGGCTCGACGAAGACGTGATTTATATCATCACGCCAGAGGAGCGTCGCGCCTTCCTGCATTTGCAAACTAATGAGGAGCGCGAGCAGTTCAAAGAGGCCTTCTGGCAGCGCCGTAATCCCGATCCGGACTCGCCGGAAAACACCTATAAAGAGGAATATTACCGGCGCATTGCCTACGCCAACGAACACTTCGCCTCGGGGATCCCCGGCTGGAAAACCGACCGCGGCAAGATTTACATCACGTGGGGCCCGCCCGATGAGATCGATGCTCATCCAACCGGCGGGACGTGGGACCGGCCCATGGACCAGGGCGGCGGCGAAACGACGACATATCCCTACGAAGACTGGCGCTATCGCTACCTTGAGGGAATCGGCGAAAACGTAGAGATTGAGTTCGTCGATCCTACCGGAACGGGCGAATATCACCTCACCATGGACCCAAGCGAGAAGGACGCCTTGCTCAACGTCCCGGGCGCGGGTCTGACGATGGCTGAATCTATGGGGATGGCGAACAAGTCGCAGCGGTTCATGAACACGGACGGCACCCACATGGCGGAAAACGAAATGGGCATTCCGCTGAACAGCAACGACGAAGAGTTCAACCGCCTCGAGCTCTACGCCAACATCATGAAACCGCCGCCGGTGAAGTTTAAAGATCTCGAGGCGGTTGTGACGTCGCACATGATACGGAACCAGCTGAAGTTCGACTACCATTACGATTTCTTGCGTATTACGTCGGACACAGTGCTGGTGCCCATCACCGTGCAAATTCCGGTGAAGCAGTTAACGTTCCAGCAAAAGGACGGGGTCGATACCGCGTCCATGAACCTCTTTGCGCGGATCACGAGCATGACGGGGCGCGTGGTGCAGACGTTTGAGGATACCCTGCGCGCCGACTACGCTGCCGACCAGTTACAGCAAGCGATCGGCACTTCGCGTATTTACCAGAAGGCTCTGCCGCTGGCACCGGGACTCTACGAACTGGACATCGTGATCAAGGACGTGAATAGCGGCAACGTGGGCGTAGTGAACACGCGCCTGCCGGTGCCTCGGTATCAGGACGACCAGTTGAGCGCGAGCTCGCTCATATTAGCGGACGACATTCAGCCGGTATCGATGAAGGACATCGGAGTCGGCCAGTTTGTCCTGGGCGATGTGAAAGTGCAGCCAAAGCTGGACCATGTGTTCGCGGCGAATCAGTCCATGGGAATTTTCCTTCAGGTTTACAACCTGAAGGTGAACGACAAGACGAACCGTGCGAACACATCCGTTGAGTTCCGAGTGTTGAAAGATAATTCCAGCACTCCGGCTTTGCAATTCGATCTCCCCGCCAGCCAGTTGCCGGAACACGGGGAGGAGTTGACGCTCGAAAAGAGAATGACGCTCGGGTCGCTCGCTCCTGGAAAGTACAAGCTTGAAATCGCGGTGACTGACAATCTCGCGAAACAGACCATCACCCCCACGGCGGATTTCACAATCAGGCCCTTGCCCGCGAGCGCTGCGCAGGGGAGGTAAAGCAGTTGAATTCGATCGTAAGCGGCAAAATCGCCCGCACTGCCGGCTTTGGTTTTTTGGTGTGCCTTCTGGCGGCGCCCGTAGTGGCCGCCCGCGGCGCAGGACG
>JASHWB010000114.1 GCA_030044295.1 Candidatus Acidiferrales bacterium | reverse complement strand
GGCTCGCGCAGTTCATCGGCATCGCCACTCTGCTCGGGGTGGTGTTTCCGTTCATCTATGGATCAAACTGGTTGCTGAATCGCTTCGTGCCTCAGCGCGTAGCTCCCGAAGGCGAGCGCCAGGGGCTGGACCTCTATGAACTCGGTGCAGGCGCATACCCCGAAACCGTCACGCATGGCGACGAATTTACGCGCGGCGGCTGAGAGAGCCGCGGTTTTCGTCTCGTTCGGGTCAAAGCTGGTTTTGTTTGTTGCGCTACTCGGAAGCGGCATAGCATTCGCTCAAGCTCTTCCACCCGCTCCTCCGAAGGTACCGCCTGCCACGCCCCCGCCAACCATAGCCACCCCTCCTCCAGTGTCCGTCCCTCCACCACCGTGCATCCAGCCTGCTCTCATGGTGGAGTGGCAGGACTATCAAGGCCCCTTCGCCGATGTCGTGGGATTCTTTGGCAAAAAGCTTGAGATCAAATCGGCATCGCCGCACGGTGCGATCTACAAGCCTGGAACCGTTTTGTGCACGCTCACGACGAAGGGCAAAGCGAAATTATTCGTGAGCGATTTTACGAACCCCGTCACTTTCGTCGGTGCGGCATTCAACGCCGGGATCGATCAAGCCCAGAACGGCGACCCGCGCTTCGGCCAGGGATTTGTGGGCTACGCGAAGCGCTTCGGCGCGAACGTTGCCGACCAAGCAAACGGCGCGTTTTTCAAAGACCTCGTCTATCCCACCGTCTTCTCACAGGATCCGCGCTATTATCGCCTCGACCGCGGTGGCACCGCTCACCGCGTCGTCCATGCCATCAGCCACGTTGTGATAGCTCACAACGAGAATGGCGCACCGGTCTTCAACTACACGGAATGGTTAGGCACGGCCACCACAGTTGCGCTTGCCAGCACGTACCATGGCTACCGCGCTCACGGAGTCGCTCCCTACGCGGAAGGCGGCGCTTTAGGCATAGCCAACGACGCGGGTTTCGATATCCTTCGCGAGTTTTGGCCGGACATCGTCCACAAACTCAAGCTTCCATTCCGCACTCCGCGCCAGCCCACGACGTGACCTGTTCATCTCTGACGAAGAGGGCGCGACGTGCGGCCAAATTGACTCCCCGGCATCCTGCGGTTAGCATGGTTTATCCGCTGAGTTCCGCAGCTTCGGGCTAGAATCAGCTGCGCTGCGAGTACGGCAGTTGCCGGTGGCACTTTCACATGGAAACCATCTCACGGGAACAAAACGCCCTCGATCGCATTGTCGAGAAGCGCCGCGAATCCATTTCTCACCGCAAGCGCGTGCTGCCGGAAGTGGCTCTGAAGCTTGCCGTCGAAAAAGCCGGCCCGGCTCGCGACTTCTCTGGAGCGCTCACCCATGCTGAATTCAACATAATCGGCGAATTGAAGAAAGCCTCGCCTTCCCGCGGGCTGATTCGCGAAAATTATGTGCCGGCGGAGCTTGCGCCAGCCGTCGAGCGCGCCGGCGCTGCTGCGCTCTCTGTTCTCACCGAAGAAGATTTTTTTCTCGGTTCGCTCGCCGATCTGAAAACCGCGCGCAAGGCCGCGCACATTCCGGTGCTGCGCAAGGATTTCATCGTCGATCCGTGGCAAGTCTGGGAATCGCGCGCCGCTGGAGCCGACGCTTTCCTGTTAATCGTCGCGATTCTGAACGACGAAGAGCTGCGGGAGTTGCTCGATCTCGGCCGCTCGCTAAAGATGGAACCGCTCGTTGAAGTTCACTCGCGCGCCGAGCTCGACCGCGCCGTTTCGGCCGGAGCGCGCATCCTTGGCGTTAACAATCGCGACCTGCGCGACTTCACCGTGCGCCTCGAAACGTCGCTCGAATTGATCGGTTCGATTCCGGACGATTGCGTCGCCGTTAGCGAGTCCGGCTTGCGCTCCCACGACGATCTCGCGCGTTTGCGCCGCGCCGGTTTCGACGCGTTTCTGATCGGAGAGCGCTTGATGGACGCTCCCGACCCAGCCGAACCGCTGCGCGCCCTGCTTGGCTCGCCGGCCGCCAGCGCGCCAGCCTCTACAGAAAATGGCGCCGGCAGAAAAGCCGGCTAAAGCAACCGGAGATGCGCCGAGTGCGGCTCAAAATTTGTGGGATTACGAACTGGACCGACGCGCGGCTGGCGATCGAAAGCGGCGCGGATTTCCTGGGATTCAATTTCTATCCCGAAAGCCCACGCTACATCACCCCGGCGAAGGCGCGTCGGATCGTCAAGAGCTTACCCAAGAGAATCGCAGCCGTCGGAGTTTTCGTGAACGAACCGGAAGAAAAAATGCTCGCTGTCGCGCGCAGCGTCGGCCTGCAGTACCTGCAATTGCACGGCGACGAGTCTCCGGCCCAAGTCGCGCAGCTCCAGCGATCGATCTCCGTGATTAAGGCACTGCCTGTGAAAAAGGCATTCCGAGCTGCGCAAATCGCACGCTATCACGCGGCCACCGCGCTCTTGCTCGACGGCTTCGACCGCCGGCTTCGCGGAGGAACCGGCAAAACATTCGACTGGAAAATTGCGCGTCGCGCCGCGGCCAGCGCACGCATTTTCGTCGCCGGTGGACTCGCTCCCGAAAATGTTGCCGAAGCCATTCTTGCTGCGCGACCTTACGCCGTCGATGTTTCTAGTGGTGTCGAAGCGCGACCCGGCAAAAAAGACCCCGCTCGGCTCAAGGCATTCGCGCTCGCCGTGCGGGCAGCGCAAAGGACCGCACCATGAGCTCTATCGCACCCTCCGTTCTCGGATCCGTTCCCGACGTTCGCGGCCGTTACGGTCCCTACGGTGGCCGCTACGTTCCCGAAACTCTCGTCGCGCCGCTCGAGGAACTCGATCGCGTCTATGCCGAAGCCAGCGCCGATCCCAGATTTCACGCCGAACTCGACATGCTGCTGCACGATTTCGCTGGCCGCCCGACGCCGCTGCAATTCGCCGAGCACCTTACCGAGCATCTTGGCGGCGCGCGCATTTATATCAAGCGCGAGGATCTACTGCACACGGGCGCGCATAAGATAAATAACTGCCTCGGCCAGGGACTCCTCGCTGTGCGCATGGGGAAAAAGCGCGTGATCGCGGAAACGGGCGCGGGCCAGCACGGCGTGGCCACAGCCACTGTTGCCGCGCGCCTCGGCCTCGCCTGCACTGTGTACATGGGCACCGAGGATATGGACCGCCAGCGCCTCAACGTCAACCGCATGCGCCTGCTCGGCACCGAAGTGATCGGCGTTGAATCCGGCAGCCGCACGCTGAAAGACGCCATCAACGAAGCCATGCGCGACTGGGTTACCAACGTCCGCACGTCGCACTATCTGCTCGGCTCCGTTCTCGGCGCCCATCCGTATCCGCAGATCGTTCGCGATTTTCACAAAGTGATCGGCGAAGAGGCCCGCGAGCAAATTCTGGGGAAAGAAAATCGCCTGCCTGATTGGCTTTTTGCCTGCGTCGGCGGCGGTTCCAACGCCATCGGCCTTTTCAACGCGTTTCTCGCCGACGCAACCGTGAAAATGCTCGGCGTGGAAGCAGGGGGACGCGGCCACACCCTTGGCGAACACGCCGTGCGCCTTACAGCCGCGGGCGGATTCACCGGCGCGCGTCCTGGAGTCTTGCAGGGCACCTACAGCTACGTCCTGCAAACTGGCGACGGACAAATCGCTACCACGCACTCCATTTCCGCCGGACTCGATTACCCGGCGGTCGGTCCCGAGCACGCTTGGCTTTCCGATATCGGCCGCGCCGAATACACGGCCGTCTCCGATGAAGACGCAATCAATGCCGCAAAAACTCTCGCCCGCGTCGAAGGCATCATTCCCGCGCTCGAATCTGCGCATGCCGTCGCGGAACTCATTCGTCGCGCTCCCAAAATGAAAAAAGACGAGCTCGTCATCGTCAATCTTTCCGGCCGCGGCGATAAAGACATGGAAACTCTTTCTCGCTATGTCTAAAACCGCCGCGCCGCAGGCACAGGATCCCATCGCCGTCGGACGAATTGCCAGAAAATTCCGCGAGCTTTCCGCGCGCGGCGAGCTCGGCCTCGTCGCATACGTCACCGCCGGCGATCCGTCGCTCGACGCCACGGAGCAAATCGTGCTCACCGCGGCCGAATCTGGGGCCGACGTAATCGAGTTGGGAGTTCCTTTCAGCGATCCGGTTGCCGATGGTCCCACCATCCAGCGTGCCAGCGATCGCGCGCTTCGTGCTGGCACAACTCCTGCGTCGGTCATCGATCTTATCCGCAGCCTTCGCGGTCGCACGCAAGTGCCGCTGGTTCTCTTCAGCTATTTCAATCCTATCTTGCAGATGGGACTTCAGAAATTTGCTGACGCTGCGTCGGCATCGGGCGCTGACGGCGTCCTCGCCACCGATTTAACACCAGAAGAAGCGAGCGATTATCGCGCCGCCATGCGCGCTCGCGATCTCGACACGATTTTTCTCGCCGCGCCCACTTCTCCCGACGAGCGCCTCGCGAAAATCGCCGGCAGTTCCAGCGGTTTCCTCTATCTGATTTCACGCACTGGTGTCACCGGCACTCGCGACGCGCTGCCCGAAGATCTGCCCGCGCTCGCCCGCCGCGTTCGCCGCTTCACCAAACTTCCGGTCGCCGTCGGCTTCGGCATCTCCCGGCCCGAACACGTTTCCGTCCTCGGCGGCATCGCCGATGCAGCCGTAGTCGGCTCGGCCATCGTCGATGAAATCGAGAAATCCGTAAGCGCGAAAGAAGCGGCCCTCAATGTCGGTAGCCTCATTCGCTCGCTGAAAGACGCCGCCCGCTCCGGCATCTCCCGCCGCGGTTTGTAAATCGCGTACATCTCCGATCGTCGTGACTAGAAGCCTTGCGTTCCGGCTCGCAGTGATGTTGGGGCCGCCTTCAGGCGGGCGGCTTGGTTTGCTCGTGTCTTAGCAGCGCTTTCAGCTGCATCGCGCTCGGCGCCAAACGCTTTCGGCGATTTGTAGTAGACTGCATGTTTCGTTCGCGCCTTTTTCCGGCGCTGAGGTTCACTGAAGCGATCGGGCTCAGTCCGCAAACACAGATGGATAAGCGCGTTTCCAACGCCGAGGCTGTCATCGATCGCGTAAAAGACGGTGCCACCATTCTCATGGGCGGTTTCGGCTCTTGCGGCGTACCCGAAAACTTGATCGCCGCTCTGATGAAGCGAGCCACGAAAAATCTCACCTTGGTCTCGAACAATCCCGGCACCGACAATTACGGCAACGGCCTGTTGATCGGCAACCGTCAGGTGAAGAAATTCATCGGCAGCTATGTGGGCAGCAACAAAACGTTCGAAAAGCTGGCGCTCGGCGGCGAAATCGAAATGGAGCTGAATCCGCAAGGCACGCTCGCCGAACGCATGCGCGCCGCCGGCGCCGGGATTCCCGCCTTTTTTACCCCCACGGGCTTTGGCACCATGGTCGCCGAAGGGCGTGAAGTCCGCGAATTCAGCGGTCGTCCGCATATTCTCGTACCCGCCTTGCGCGGAGATTTTGCTTTCGTAAAGGCGTGGAAGGGCGACCGCTGGGGCAACCTCGTCTATCGCAAGACGGCGCGCAATTTCAACGCGGTGATGGCAACTGCCGCTGATTACGTAATCGCCGAAGTCGAGGAGCTCGTCGAACTCGGCCAACTCGATCCTGATTCGGTCCACACGCCCGGTATTTATGTGGACGCAATTTTCCAAGGTCAGAATTACCGGAAGCCCACTGAGCCGGGCCCGAAACGCAAACAGCCATCATGAGCATAAACCGATGCCGCCGCTAACGGACAACCGCGAATTGATCGCCCGGCGCGTGGCGCAGGAAATGCGCGACGGCTTCTATGTCAACCTCGGTATCGGCATTCCCACGCTCATCCCCAATTACATTCCCTCTGGTATCGATGTGATTCTGCAATCGGAAAACGGAATGCTCGGCGTCGGCCCCTATCCGTACGAAGGCGACGACGATCCCGATCTCGTCAACGCGGGTAAAGAACCCGTAACCGAAATTCCCGGAACTTGCTACTTTTCAAGCGCCGATTCGTTCGCCATGATTCGAGGCGGCCACATCGACGTCAGCGTCCTCGGCGCGCTGCAGGTTGATGAGAGGGGTAATCTCGCCAATTGGGCTGTTCCCGGCAAGATGCTGAAGGGCATGGGCGGCGCCATGGACTTGGTCGCTGGCACGAAGCGCGTCATCATCGCCATGGAGCATGCCACTAAGGAAGGCCAGCCGAAAATCGTCACGAAATGCTCGCTGCCGCTCACCGGCGTAGGTGTGGTGGACCTCATCGTCACCGAACTCGCGGTCATCAAAGTCACGCCGCAGGGATTGGAGTTGCTCGAAGTCGCGCCGGGCGAAACTCCCGAATCCGTGCAAAAGCTCACCGGGCCGTCGTTGCGCGTCTCGCCGCAGCTTAGAACCATTTCCGTCTAGGCGGCCAACGGGGGAGTTGTACGAAATCGTTCCCGGAATGCGTGCGCCAATTCGCGCTCTGGGTTAGCATGGATTGATCCGGACATCGAGGAGCTGCAATGGAGCCGCATTCGATCGTGGTAATCAGCCTGCACACCCCCAAGGAGCGCGTCTGGGGTGAGCTGCTCGCCATTTCGAGCGCGGGCGTCACGCTGCGCGGGATCGATCTGGGATCGTTCGACGACTTCGTCAGCCAGGTGCTGCATCCCGAAGGCGACCGCATCGGCTTGCCAACTCTATTTTTTCCCATGCTGCGCATTGAGCGCATCGCGCTCGACGAGCCGCACGGTTCGATCCCATCGATGGCCGGAATGTTTGAAAAGAAGGTCGGTCGCTCGCTA
>JASHWB010000113.1 GCA_030044295.1 Candidatus Acidiferrales bacterium | reverse complement strand
GCGTCACTGCCTTTTTATGATCCGCTTCGGCAGGATATAGCACCGCTTCATTCGGACCGAGCTTTGAGCCGTTCAAGGTCGGCGTCCAGCTCGTCTTCGGGGATGCCTTCGCCGCGTTCCAGTTGCTCAATGCCGGTGTGAATCTTCGCGTCGATCACCTGGCGGTTGGCCGTGAGCCATTCATCCTGCTCATGCAGGACGTCAAGCGCGCGGTCAATTACGTCTTCCGGGCTGCGATAAGCGCCGGAGCGCAAGGCTTCTGCTACGCGGTGTTCTTGTTCCGGTTTCAGATCAATGCTCATGTAATTTCTAGGGTACGAATGCTGGCGACTCCTGTCAACGCGTCTTCCCCAGCACGGGGAAACTGCGAATCGGGGAACCCTGGTCAACAAGCCCTCGCTACTGGCAAGAGCTTCAAGTCAAGGAATTTCAGTCCCCTCTTCGTCGGGGACACCTGCTCAACATCTGTGCCGGATAGCTACTTTCCGGTGCAAAAATGACGTTTCGGGCCAGCAAGAAGTCACATACTCCGGCGGCTGACGGGTACACCTCTGCGTTTTTCCGGCCGTTTTTTTTATCCCGCTCCGCTGGCCTTTCGCTTCACCTTGGGAGGCCCTGCCCCGCCCATCACCACCAGATTATTTGTGATCACGGCCAATCCCACCCAACGCTGCATACCGCGGAGGCCGCGATAACGGCAGCGGCGCATGCCGTGCCGCCGTTTCAAAACGCTGATCCGGCCCTCGCAGCCGGTGCGCCAGCGGCGCGCCCGTTCCCACCAACGCGAGCGCGGTGCGGCTCGCGCCGAACCCCCGGAATCGCGACGGCGCCGTATCAAAGCGATATACTTCACGCCCAGATCTTGGGCCCGGCGTTCGTTGGCCGTCGAAGCAAAACCACCGTCCGCCGCCGCCAGCTCCGGTGGGCGTCCGAACAGCTTTTGATGCCGCTCCAGCGCCGGACCCCACAGAGTCTGGTCCGGGACGCGTTCAACACATACCTCGTAATCGCTGATGAACTGATTTTCCGCCTCCTGGATCTTCACCACCTTGCCGAACTCAGTCGGCTTGGCCGCCTTGCCTTTACGGATCGCCTCGGTATGCGTTTCGAACACGCTGAAGATCTTATGAGGATAATGGGTGTCTCCCTTGAGCACCCGTGCCCTGGTCTGAGCCAGCACCTGACGCGTCAACTCGCTCATGTGCGCCACGTCTTCGCTCAGCGCTCTCACCTGTTGTTGAACTTCCCACCCCAACCGCCGAGCCTTGCGCTTTGCGCCCCCGACCGCCCGCTGCGAGTCGCGCAACACAGCCCGCGTGGTCCTCATCATCCGCTGGTAGGCCGCTTTCATCCTGGCCTGGGTCTGCTCGTTTGGCTTTCGGCTACGCTGGACAATCTCAAACATGCGGTGCCGGACGCTGCGGGTCCGATCACGAAACCGTCGCTTCACCTTCCCGACGGCTTTCTCCAGCCTCTTTACGGTGCGAGTGATCACTCGGACTCCATCACCCAGCAGCGCGCTATCCGTCGGATGATGAATATTGGTTTCTACAACCGTCGTATCGACGCGCAACCGACGGCCTCGCACCACCTTGCGCTGCCTGGCCAGCGCCGTCAGACGCTCCTGAATCTGCTGGCAGACTTCCGGCCCGACCGCCTGAGCCAAACGGATCATGGTCTTGGCATCGGGAACCCGCTCGCAGTCAATCCGGCAAAAGGATCGATACACCAAACTGCCCCGCACCTCCCGCTCGCAATCGGCGAAGCTCCAATCGTAAAGGTGTTTCAGCACCAGCAGCCGCAACACCACGGCCGCCGGCGTACCGCGGCGGCCTCGCGTGCGACTCTTGGGCCGCCTTCGCTGCAGGGCCTCTTCAACCCGGTCGACCAACTCCTCGTCCTCGAGCACTTCGTCAATCCGATGCAGGGTGTCATCCCAGAGCTTATCTCCGTCAGGCAGGATCATTTCGAAGACGCTGCGTTGCTCGTGCTGACGACGCACCATCGCGGCTCCTTCGACCCGAGTCCGGCCGATCGGCCCAGAGCTGCTTGCGATTGGCCTCGGCGAGCTCTCGCAAGACCTGCTGCAGTTCCTGCCAAGCAGCGATGCCTTTCCGCATGGGCTCAGCAAGATTCTGAGGCACGTAGTAGCCACGGGTCGTACCCTCGGCCCCCCGAAAACTCACGTAGAGATGAGGCCCGTGCTTGTGTCCCTGATGGCAACGGCAGCCAGGCTGACCACAAGTACGGTAAGTCTCCGAGAGAGTGCCGAAGAGGGCTCGCCGGGCCAGTGGAACTACGCGGCGCAGGAGCTGGGTTCGGTTGGACCGGGTCTTCATAATCGATTTAATCGGTTATGATACTAGAGTTGCGCGTACGCTATGTCAAGCAAAAAGTGCACGTTTGGACACCAACATCGCAGCCGGATGCGCGAGAATACTGGCTGATGTGCATCATTTTTGCACCGGAAAGTAGCTAGAACGTGAGCGTCAGCCCAAGCTGAATGTCGCGATTATTCGCTGCCCGCGTGAGAGTTGCTCCTGACGA
>JASHWB010000112.1 GCA_030044295.1 Candidatus Acidiferrales bacterium | reverse complement strand
CACCATCGCGGGCGCGCGGCGCTATTTCCGCAACGTCGGCCTGATCTACATGGACCGCGACGCGGACCTGAGTACTCCCGCTACCACTCAATCCGGCTGCCTCGACGGCATGGTGATCTCGCACATCACCGGGCGCGGCGCCGCGGAGCTGGTGCGCTTCTGGAGCGAGCCGCCCCTGGTTCGCGATCCCGACGTCGCCCTGTTTGGCGTCGCGCGCCTTGATCCGGCCGAGCAGGAGTCGCTCGATCGCAGCACGTTGCGGCGCTATCTTGCCTCGGACGTGCAAAGAATGGGCGCGGCCGCTGCGGCGCGCACGGCTGTCGAGCGCATTCACGGCGGGAAAAACGAATTCGTATTGCACTTGGATGTGGATGTGATCGCCGGCTTCGCGGCGACGAATTATCCTGGAGAAGGCGGCCTGACGCTGGAAGACGTCCGCGTCGCGCTCGAAATTTTCGCCACGCACTCGCATCTCGCCGCCATCGAAGTGACGGCCTACAATCCGGCGAAAGATCCGGACGGCAGCGGGGCAAAGATAGTAATCGATTTGCTCGCGGATGTGCTCGCGAAGCGCCTTGAAACGCTGAAATCCGCCACTGCGCCAACTGAAAAGAAACCGGAGCCGCAGCGGGAAGTGAGCGCGGATGCAGCGGCGCCCGCGCTGGCCCCGAATCCGCAATCTCCAGGAGCCGCAATTGCGATCGCCTCGCCGGCTGCGCCAGGTGAAGCGTCGCCGAGCGCGAGCGAGAACGAATCCGAAGCGCCGGACGAGCCGCCCGCGCAAGAGACGCCGGACGATAAAGAGACGGACGAATCGCAAGAGACGGACGAATCGAATTCCTGAGATTCTTCGCGCACACGGTAACGTGCCTACGCAAGCCAAGAAACTTACGTTTCAGCCGGACGTGATCATCTTTGACGTGGACGGTGTGCTCGTAGACGTCCGCGGATCGTTTCATCGCACCACTCTCGAAACCGTGCGCCACTTCACCAAGAAGCGCGTCACGCCCCACGACTTGCAGAGGTGGAAGAATCGATCCGGATATAACGACGACTGGAAACTATCGACGGCCTGGGTGCAGTCGCTTGGCGGAAAACACGAGTACGACGAGGTGAAGAGCAAATTCCTCGAACTTTATTGGGGCAGCAATGGGGACCGCGGGCACGTGCATCGCGAAAAATGGCTCTTGCCGCGTCCGCAGCTGCGGCGTTTGGGCGCGCGGGCGGAACTGGCGATTTTCACCGGGCGTGTCCGCAGAGAATTGGATTTCACGCTCGACCGCTGCGGGGTACGAGAGTTTTTCGCGCATATCGTAACCGCGGAAGACGTTGCGAAGCCTAAACCGGATCCGGAAGGGCTGCTTGCGATCCTGAATGGCCGCGATCCCGCGAAGGCAGTGTACGTGGGCGACAACATTGACGATGCGCGCGCGGCGCAGGCGGCTGGAATGCCGTTTATCGGGATCGTGTCGCCTGATATCGAGCGCAGCCGATCGCGCGGGGCCCTGCTGCGAGAATTAGGCGCAGCGGCGATCTTCAAGTCGGTGAAGGAATTAGAGCCGCGCATCGCGAGGGCTGCCGCACGCAAGGTCCGCGGAGCATCGGACCGGTTCGCGCCGTAGTACCTCCCGGTGGTACCAACAAGGACACGGGTACCATTGTTCTGGTTTGGACCGATTGTCATAGTGTGAATAAGGGCGCTTTCGCCTAGCAGCCACTATGGCAGAGAACATCCAAGCACGGACCGCAGCCGCCCGCGGATTCGTCCGCAGCCTTAACATTCTATTGAGGTTCGCCCGGATGTACGAGTTCGGGCACCCTCGCACAGCCAAGCAGTACGAGACTGCTTGGACCGAGTTGCGCACAGCGCTGGGCTCTGACGACGAAGCCGGCTTGCTTCTGGCTGTATCCGGCGACCAGCTACTGATCGACGGCACCCCGCTCGAATCCGGCCCCTCGGAGAAGAGCTTCGCGCAGATGCTCTCCGCCGCTGGAATTGCCAGCATCCATTTCTCTCCCCGAGTGACGCAGGCGAGCCTTGCGCGGTTTGTCCGCGGCTTTCCGGTTGGGTCATCGTCGAAGCCAGCGCAGTTGGCAGAGCAAATGAAGGCTGCGCTTGAGGGAGATCCGAATATTCACGTGAACGAGGTTTGTTTTGTTCCGGCTGATTCCGCGGTGGCGAAAACCACGATCGCGGCGCAGATTGCGGCACGCACTTTAGGCATGAACGCCGAACAAACGGACGCGCTACTAAACGATCCGGAAAAGCTCCTGAAGTTGATCGTGGCTGCGGAGGGCACCAAAGGGCGCAGAGGAGCGGGAGGCGGCGCTGGCAGTTCGGGTGGTAACGGACCGGGCGGTTCTGATGGTGACGGCTCTGGCTCTGATGGATCCGGCGGACGTGGATATGGCTCTGGGCGCGGCGATAGTGCCGGATACGGTGGCGGCGTATTTGGTGGCGGAAGCGCGTACGGCGCAAGCAACGGATTTCGGCGCGGCGCTCGGCCAGGGACCGTACCAGGGGAAAGCGCTCCGGCAGGGGCGCGCGATCAGGCAGGCGACAACGCCCTCGCGAATGGTTCCACGAACTCAAGCGGCACAGGTTCCGGCGGAGGGTCTGGTGGTGGCGGAGCGTATTCAGCACATAGTTTATTGAACTCGCTTGGTGCTCCCGAAGCATCGTGGCCGGGTGTCCCGGCAGGGGAATCCACCGTTCGCGGGCCGATAACACCGGTTCGAGGATCGGGATGGAATATTGTGAGCGGCAGCGGCGAAGGCGGAGCTGCCGTTGAGGCCAGCTCGGGTGGATTTTGGCTGAGTAATAAGGATGATTCCGGGGATCAAGCGCCGCACGGAGGCGGCGCGGCGGGCAATTCTGTGCCAAGCGGAACAAGTGTAGGCAACGGGAGAGCCGGTGCTGGTGCCGGCGGGGCTTGGCCAGCGGGGCCTTACGCAAGCAACCAAGCCGATCCGTCAGGCGCCAGCAATTCTCCATCGGACCCGGCCGCGGCGAAGATGGACGCAGGCGCGAGTCCGCGCAGCCGATGGGTTCATTCGTCGGCAGGGATTCGCTCCAGGCGGCCCATGGAAGGATCCCGCGGTAGCTCGCTGGCGGTGGAAACGGGCTTGATGACCCTGCAGCAAGATGAGCTACAGGGAATTCTGCAGGTACTGGCGCAAATCGCGCGCACGAGCGATTCCGCCAACGACAACATCGATCAATCAGCTTTCCAATCTCGCCTTTCAGCGCTGCCAAGGAGGGCGCGGTTCACCGTCAGCCAGGCGCTTTCGGCACTGGCAGCACAAGCCCCTTCGCAAGAACCGGACCGGCCCATGTTGCTCAAATTGGCCGAACACATCGCGGTGCGGTTTGCGCTGGAGAGCTTCGAGCGCGGCGACGTGAAAGTGAATGCCGTGAGCCAGTTGCTGGGCGAGATGAATCTGGAACTCGATGGGTTGCGAAAAATCGTAGGGTCTTACGAAGAGAAGCTTGCGAAGGCGGGAGTCCCAGTGCAGTCCGCAGGAGAAGCGCTAGCGCGAGAGTTTTGGTCGAAGATACCGGAGGAAAAACGGAAAGAGGTACTGGAATCGAGGGATGCGTGGTGCGTGCCTGCGGCTAAGACGCGGGAATACGTCGAAGCGCTTATCAAAGACGGAAAGGTGGATGAAGCCGAGCGTATCTTGCGGAACTACGCCAGATGCATACGTCATAAGAGTCCTGAGGCGCGTCGGCAGACGGCGCTAGGCCTGGCAGAACTCGCACCCTTTTACGCGGAACACGACGACAAACTCTTTGGGGACACCATCCGCGACCTTGGGCTGCAGTTGGCGGAAGAGAAGAATTCCGAACTGCAGAGCGCGCTGGGAGCGGCCTTCGTGAGACTCAGTCAAGAAGCGGCGAACAAGAGATCCTATGGCGCGATGCAGCGGTCCGTGGAAATGGTGGAGTACATCGAAAGCGAGCGGCCGGG